>CAMVEM010000001.1 GCA_947166515.1 uncultured Clostridia bacterium
ATCTGTGGGAACTCCGCATTCCGCGCACACTGCCGCGATAAGTTCGGGCGGCGTGACAGAAAGCGCTCTGACGGAAGCGGAGGGCTCCCTGTCGAATTTTACGCCTGCATCGAACCCGACTATCGAGACGATGTCCTTTCTTCTTGTGGAAAGTACCGGGTCGATGTAAAACCTGCCGAGCGGAACATCCTCAAATGTATCCTCCCCAGTGACTATGCCGTATGTGAGATCGGCGTATGCCCCGGCAAGATCAATCCCGAGCGCATCCGCAAGAAAAAAGCTGAATCTGAGCTTTGACAGGCAGAAGGTACCGATACGGTATCTTCCGCTGCAAATCTCCTTTGTCAGCTTAAGAGTGTCCTTAACGAGGACGGTGTCATTTATCGCTATTTCCGTGCCGCCGGAAAGCACGATCTTCCCGGTTATCCTGTCGGTACGCTTTCTGCTGCGTACCGCACTGAGATAGCTTTCAGTCACGCTGTACATACCGCCGCCCCCTTAATATTCAACGAGGCGGCAGCTTATCTCCCACCAGCTTGCCATCTCGCTTCCGTTCTGCTGCTGATAAAAATCCGCGCTTATACTCTCCGCGTACATATCGCATTCGGTATATCCCGCCGAAGCCGGATCAAGCATACTTACGGAGAGAACCTCTCCGCCGAGCGCAGTATCCAGCGCTCCGAGCTGAGTCCCTGCGATCTTCCATTTCACATTGCAGGTCTTCACGCCGCGCCTTATCCTGTTGCGGTGAACTACGCCTGTCTCATCATATCTGCCGCTGTCTGAGCTCATGATGTCCTTTGATGTGACGGAATAGTAAGTCGGCGTCGGTAGCACAGTATTGTTTATTTTTATAAAATACATAATTTTCTCCCATATCCGGAATTCCGGACATTATCTGTCGAGTCCGTTCGTAATACGGTCTCTGCTCATAAAATACCGGTTCACCGATTCTCCGATCCTGTCGCCGTCGAGCTCGACCGATGTTGTGATCTCTATGGGGCGTCCGCTGTCCCGCAGGCTGCCGCTGACAGCTCCGACAACGGTATCCTCCGGGTCGAGCGAGAGCACGTTCGCAGTGCGCAGATTGGCGTTTTTGAAATTCTGCACTTCGGTGACCGACTGCACGGCATTTTTCGCAGCAGACTCTGACGACGTATTTTTCTGAGCGTTTCGCCTAATGAAGGACGGAAACTGCGGAATTGTCACCGATCCGCTATCATTTTTTGTATTGCCTCCGGACACCTCAGTTTCAACGTCAATGAGTCCTTTGAACGCCGATCTCACTTCGTTGCCGGCAGTCCTTGCGTATGTGCGGAGCTGTCCGAGCACCTTTATCGCGTTGGTCATACCGTTCACGAAATTATCCGAGTCTGCGGTTATCTTTATACTTAGTTCATCTACTGTCATGGTTGTTCTCCTTTTTCCGGGGATCCGCCGTATATCCGTTCCTATCAGCCAGCCGCTTATTTATCTGACCGGCTATGTGCATCATATCAGCTTTTCCGCCGTCCGCCGGAACGCTGCGCCTTCCGAACGCAGCGTCCGGAGTCTGCGGGAATCTCTGCGGTGCGTTGAACGCAGCCAGAACGAGCGCGCCGATATTGAACGAAAGAAGCTCATACCCACGCGCCGCGTCCGCAGCCCGCCGCTTTCCCGCTTCGATCATCTCGCCGAGCTCGTATGCCGTAAGCTCCCACATACCGCGTATATCTCCCCCGTAAACAAGCGCTTCTCCGCGAAGCTTTTTTATCAGTTCCCGCGCTCCGGAGAAGCCTGACCGAAAAAACCGGAATTTTCAAGCGCCCCGGCAATTATCTTATTCAGCGAAGCTATCGTTCCACCCTCGCTGATGTAGTCGTCAATAAGGCTGTATGCGTCCTGCTTTGTGAATTCCGGCTTTAAGCTCTCGATCAGCGAGTACAGAAATTCCGAGACGATCTTTATCTCGTCGGATCTCTCTGCCGCCTTATATACCGACATTCCGAGGCGCTCCTCGAGTCTTGCCGCAGAAAGCGCCGAAAGTCTGAGCAGAAATATCTTTCCGCCCACGTTGAGCTCGGTATATGGAAGTCTTACTTTGCTGTCGTCCATTTTATTTTCCTCCTTAGCTGTCGGTGCTGTAAACGAGCGGAGTATTCGGTATCGACACTATGCTGAATTCCATTACACCGTCCGCATCCATTTTCTTTACTTTAGTGGCTACCTGACCGTTCCACGAGAAGTATGTCCCGTCGGGGAACACCACTCTCTGCGGCACCGAAGCGCCAGAGAGCTCGACAGCTCTCGCCGCTGCAAATGCCGCCGCAGTCTGCCCTGCTGTGACATTCGGGTTCGTATCGCTGCTGTTATAATAAAAATCAAAGGTGAGATCATCGTACTTGTACAGTCCGGCAATATATCTGTGCGCCGTGTCAAGCAGATTTGTCACCTCTTTTTTCTCCCTTGTTCCGCCGAGCTCGGGAGTCGATCTGAGTCCGTAAAGGTTCTGCCCGTTGAGATAATAGGCAGTTCCCGAAGAAAGCAGTTCCATTGTTTTTCCTCCTGTAATATTTTTCCGCCACCCCCAACCCCCTCCCCGTGGGGAGGGGGCTCTTTTTTTGTGGAGGGCTGCGCCCCACTCTGCTTTTTACAGGGTGGGGTTACATTTAAACCCTATCATATCGAGACGACTCTTCCGGTCTCCTCGTCTATGCCAAAACGAAATCTCATACACACTCTCGGATATTTTTCATCCGTGATGAGCTGTGAAAAAGTCCGTCTCGCGCCTTTTTCCGTGAGTATCCGGCTCGCGGATACCGCGATATCACGCGCAGTCTGCGGGTCTTCGGCATAAACGTCTGCCTGTACGATTATGACGCTGTACCTGTCCTTTCCGCCAAGAACAACGGAGGCGGTATTACCCGTCTCCGTTATCGTGATAAGCGGGAACGTCTCATTGCGCTCTGGGAACGCGAGCTCCGTTTCTGCCAGACCGCCGAGCAGCCACGCTATATCGGGTAAGATATCTTTCATTTTCCGACACTTCCTCTCAGACAGGCGGACAGCACCAAAGGCGCCTGCGCCCTCGCATATTCGAGCGCATTGCCAAGAAAAGGCTTCGGACGCCTTCTGCTCCAGCCGAACTCGACTTTACCCGCATACGGCACGTTCGTCCATATCTTCGCCTTTTCGGTACCGGCAGCGCGGTCGGGGATCATGGTAAGCGTGATGCTGCGCTTAAGCCTGCCCGTAACTACGGGACAGTGCTTCTTCGCGTGATCGTATGCCACCTTTCCGAGTTCCTTCACCACCGCGTTTATCACTTCGTTATAATCTGTCATAACAACTCCGTTCTTGCCGATATGTGAGACGGATAGACCGCTACTTCGGTGACCCTGCTGTCGGGTGCATCCCCGAATACACCCGCAAGGTCGCCGCACTTCACGCCCGCGTCACGGCGCAGTACGAGCACCGCGCCGGAATTCTCACGGCTCCCGCCGCGTTCGTCGGAAAGCGTGGTCTTATCCGGGAACACCTCCGCGTAAACGAATCCCACGGGTGAGGGCGTCACCTTTTTGCCGACATAGCCGCTGTCGGAAAGCGACGGCGAAAAGATATTGACTTTCTTCATGAACCTCTCAGTCAGCCGCATTGACAGCACCCGCCTTTCTCGGATAATTCTTGAGCCTTCGCTTCATATCGTCCGTAATGAGCGACGAGAACGACACCGAAATGCCGCCCTCGCCGCGCTTTGTCTCCCCCTCGTTACCGAGCCTGTTGAACATCATGACCGCAAGCTGAACTACCATATCGTTCAGCCTTTCCGGAAGCGTGTCCCTGCCGGTATAGTCGAGCAGCGTGTGCTCTGCCTGTTCAAGCAGTATCCCGAGCTTTATGTCTGATGTTTCATCATCCGGGGGAAGCATTATCCTCATAGCTTCGATGTTCGTCATAGCGCGTCACCGATCAGCCGTTGTTTTCCTCGGGCTCCTCACCGTCAAAGCATACCGCGACCGCCTTCTTTTTCTGATCGAAAACAAAGATGTCATGATAGAGCAGGCCTTCAACAAGTGTTCCGGCGATTCCGGGAGGATCACGGTGTATCTTGTATTCCTGGAGCTTCACGGGTGCGGGAGCGCACATCGGGTGAGTTATGATGAACGCGGTATCCTCAGGAAGTCTGCGCTTCGGAACAGCTATGATCGCCACGCCGTCACAGTCGCCTACCATGCCCTTGAATATCACTCTGTCCTGAGCGAGAGCAGTAGCCTTTGTAAATCCGCTGTCCTGCTTGAGCAGACGGATAAAGTCGTTCGAGCAGAACGCCACACGTCCCTCAACGGGAAATTCCTCGTCGGTGATCGCGGTGTTTGCTTCGACGAAGGTCTCATAAGCGTTCTCAGATGTGAGCTCGCGGTAGATCTTAGTGCCTGCCTTATCCGCAAGAACAGAGAAACGGTAGGTGTCTATTGCGGGGATTATCACCTGATCTATCTGTCTCTGGAGTGCCTTTCCGGCATTTCTCACGCCCTCGGGCGAATCGGACTCGTATGTCTTGTCAATGGTGAAGGTGAACGCCTTCTGCTGTGTCATCTTCATCTCCTGAACAGTGTCCTCAAGCTCTGTGGGTGTGCCGTATCTGCTCATTCCCGCGGTGGGATCATAGTCGCCGAGCGGCGCGGTATCGAGCGAATATACCTTTACGGTACTCGCATTGCCGAACTCAACGTCATTGTTTGTGCCTGCTGTGGAAAGAAGTCCTCTTCTGATGACCTCGTCCACCTGTGTAGAATATTTTGTTGCAAGATTTACTGCCATAGTTTTTTCTCCTTTGTTTCATTGTTTTTAGAACGAGACGCTTTAACACACCCTGTCAGAGGGGTTACGTTCCGCCTCTTCAAAGCGCCAACGGCGCTTTGATATTTTTTTGTGGGGCTGCGCCACACACCCCGCTGAACAACGTGAAAATAGGGGCTTTGCCCCTATAACCCTACCAGAGGGGCTGGCGCCACCCCTCTGGACTTCCGGCGCCAGCGTGGTCTGTCGGTCAGCCCTCTCTGTGGCTTTTGCTTTGCAAAAGCTCCACCTCGCCCGCTGCCGGGGAGATTACGCCGGACCCACTCGCGCTTCGCGCATTTTCTGCCAGATTGCGCTGCTGAATATTAAGCGCCGTAAACTCCCAGCCCGTCCAGGAATGCGTCCTTCGCGCCGCCCGGAGCGAACTTCGGCGGGATACCTCTCATACGCTGATTTACCGCCGCTGTGAGCGATTCCTCAAATGCCCTGCCGACAATCTCCAGACTTCTGTCGCATTCATCTCTGCCGGAATAATCGAGGCATGCTGAAAGCTCCTTCGGAAGTCCCGCAGCGCTGAGCTTCTCCGCCGCCTCTGCGGCAAGCTCTCTCTTCGCAACAGCAGCCTCGCGCTCCGCAAGTGAACGTTCAAGCGTCTCCCTGCGGTGATCGTCGCGTTCACGCTCACTCATGGAAGCAAGCTTTTCCGCTTCGGCAAGTTTTTTCGCAAACTCCTCACGCTCGGCGACGAGAGCCTTTTCAAATTCTTCCTTAGTGTAGAGCTTTTCTTCCGTCACTGTCTCCCCGGCATTTTCGGACACGGTCTCCGAGCCGATTATTTCCTCACCCTGCGCAATTTCATTTTCCTGCATCAACACACCTTCTTTCTTTTGCAGACTGCAAAACAAAAGCGCCGTACATCCTGTGACATACAGCGCATATAAAAAGGTCAGCCGGAATTACTTTTCCGCATCTGACCTCAGTTTATATATTATCACGTTTTTTACGGACATACAAGGACATGTTTTTCCTGACGTATCCTGACCGCCCGGTTGAAAATGTAGAAACCGGTTGAAAGAAATGTTGAAAGCGTTGAAAACTCCTTTTCTCCGTCCGATCCGCCGGAACACAGTTGGTAAAAGTGCTGAAAACAGATGCTCCATACTTGCACAAATGATATAAAAAAAGGCGTGGGAGCGCCTAATATGTATCGGCGATATTGACTTTTAATTTACGTTTTGTTATAATAAAAATAGTGTTCTATAGGCTATACACTTTTCTGAGGGATCCGGAGCGGCATAACAGCTGCGATATACATACCGGCTTCCCGGAACGGAGGAAAAAATGGCTGATTATTGTCTTTACTGCATGTCAAAGCTCGAAGATAACGGATTCTGTCCGGTCGGAGGAGCAACACACAGCAGATTCCCAAGCGAACCGCATCATATAAATCCCGGAACTGTCCTCGCCGACAGATATCTGACCGGACGCGTGCTCGGAGAAGGCGGCTTCAGCATAACTTATATCGCACTCGACCTGAAAACCGAAGTCAAATATGCGCTCAAGGAATATTATCCGAGAAATGTCGCAGCAAGAATTACCGGCTCAAACGTGATCTCCTTTTCCGGAAGCCGCGAGAACGCTGTGACATTTGAAAAGGGAAAACAAGCATTCCTCATCTCATCAAAGAACCTTGAAAACATATCTCTTCCCGGAAACATAACCGCAGTCCGCGGACACTTTGAAGCGAACAACACCGCATACGCATTATCGGAATTTGCTCCCGGCGAATCTCTCGCTCAGGCGGTCGAAGCACGCGGCAAACTTAAGCCCGAAGACGTTTTAAGAATGACAGGTCCGCTTTTCGACTCGATCGACGTAATGCACAGCGCCGGCGTGATACACCATGATATATCCCCCGAAAATATTATAATAGAGAACGGCAAAGCAAGACTTGCCGACATCGGTATTGCAAGAGACCAGAAATATAACGGAAGCGACCCGGCTTCCGAAGCAAAGCATTACTGCGCTTCACCGGAGCATTACAGCCCGACGCCGCAGACCGTAAAATCAGATATATACTCGCTTGCCGCAACCATATATTTCGCGCTGACCGGATACAAGCCCGAAAGAGCTCCGAAGCGCCTCGAAGCCGAGTGCCTCACACCGCCGACAAGATTCGGCGCAAGGATCTCCCCTCAGCAGGAAGAGGTCATTTTACAGGCAATGTCGCTCGCTCCCGAGAACAGATACGGATCGGCAGCGGAATTCCGCTCTGATTTTCTTGCAGCAGCCGCAAAACCGGCTCCCGTTCCGGTACGTCCTCCGGTACAGGCTGCACCCGTGCGTCCTGCCGATAACGGAAATAAAAAGAAGAAATTCATATTCATCGGAGCCGCAGCGGCGGTCGTAGTTATACTGATAACAGTCCTTATAGCTACTTCCGGCGGCGGAAACAAGATAGAAACCGATCCCGGCAAACAGAGCACCAACACCTCCGCGTCTGCGGCCATTTCCGAGACCACTTCTCCGGACAGTTCTTCGTCTTCATCGCAGCAGACGACGGTCACCAGTTTAGAGGATACGACCCGTCCGCCTGAACCCGATAACACCACTGTAAACCATTCCGCTACTGACGGAAGCGAGACGGAAGAAACGGAGCCTGAAGAAACTTCCGAGACCGAACCCGCAGTTCCCGTTACCGCAGCAACCACCAAAAAGCCCTCCAACACCGGTAGCTCTGATTTCACCATACAGAACGGAGTGCTTGTAAGCTATCACGGAAGCGGCGGAGACCTGCTCATTCCGTCAACTATAACGTCTATAGGCAACAATGCCTTCAAGAACTATAAATCGCTCTACTCGGTAACTATACCTTCAAGCGTCAAATCCATAGGATCATACGCATTCAGCAACTGTACAAACCTTAAGACTATAATGATGAGCGACGGCATCACATCTATCGGCGAATACGCTTTCAGCAATTGTTCGTCGCTCAAAAAGATCACTATCCCTGCAAATGTATCGAATATTGAAGCAACGATATTCTCAGGATGCACCGGAATGACCGAGATCAATGTCCAGAAAGGCAACAAATCATACACCTCGGTTGACGGTGTTCTGTTCAATGCAAACAAGACAGTGATCATATCTTATCCGAGAAATAAGGCCGGCAATTTCTACGACATTCCTTCCACCGTTACGAGGATCGAAGCAAACGCTTTCACAAGCTGCAAGAATCTTAAGGGAATCACTTTATCATCCGGCCTTAAGACGATCGGCGACTATGCGTTCTATAACTGCACATCCCTGACAACCATGAGAATAGAAGGCAAGATAGTTTCTATAGGAAAATATTCTTTCTACAAGTGCTCAAATATATCAAATATCGTAATAGGCACAAATGTAACATCTATCGGCACCGGCGCTTTCAAGGACTGCGACAAGCTTACGCGTCTCAACTACAAAGGCACTCCGTCGGCATGGAAGAAAGTCAAGGTCGGCGATCTTGGAAAGACTCTCAATATCATTTACAACTACGCACTGTAAACTGCGCATCGCAGCGATCTGCCGCGCAGGAACGAGGTAAAGATGATCCGGAAACTTCGCAGAAATTTCATAATCGCAACGATGCTCTCGGTGATGTTAGTGCTTGCGGTAATAATGGCTGTGATAAATACCGCGAGCTTCATCAATTCCGACAACGAAGCTTCTGCGCTGCTCGCTCTGCTTGCCGACAACGGCGGAAGCTTTGGCAGAGCCATGAACGATGATGAACCGCCTCAACTCCCGGAAATAAACGGACAGTCCGGCGGCAGCAGCACTCCGCCCCCCGAAAAACCCGGAAATGACAATGAGCTCAATCAGAACAGAAGGTTCGCCAACCGCGGAAATGGTATGCGAGACAATTTTACCGCTGAAACGCCGTATGAAACACGATTTTTCACGGTAGTGCTGAAAGAAAACGGCGATCTGTCTTCGGTAAACACCGGAATGATAGCGGCAGTAACCGCCGACGAAGCAATAGAACTTGCGCAGACTGTCCGCTCAAAAGGCAACACTTCCGGCTATCAGCTGGAATATAAATACCTCGCGTCTGAAACCGACGAGGGTACCATGTACATCTTCGTTGACCGGAGCCGTGCGTTAAGATCGGTCAGAGATTTCCTGACAATAAGTCTCCTTGTTGCTCTTGGCGCAGCGGTCGCGATATTCATACTAGTGTTCATTTTCTCCGGAATAGTGATAAAACCTATCGCGGAAAGCTATGAAAAACAGAAGAAATTCATCACCAACGCGGGTCACGAGCTCAAAACTCCGCTCGCCGTGATAAATTCCTGCACCGAAGTCATAGAGCTCGAACAGGGCGAGAGCAAATGGACATCCGGTATCACCGCTCAGACCAAACGCTTATCGGAGCTCACCAACGAGCTTGTGGCTCTCGCAAGAATGGACGAGAACGGTACAAATCTCACCATAGAAGAATTCCCGCTTTCCGAAACGATAAGCGAGATACTCGACCCGTTCAGTCTCATGGCAGAACAGAAGGGACTCGGATTTGCGACCGAAATACAGCCGGATATAACATACAAAGGCGATAAGAGCTCAATAGCAAAGCTCTGCTCTATAATGGCCGACAATGCTGTAAAATATTGCACCGACGGCGGAAATATAAAGTTCACGCTCGCAAGAAAGAACCGCCGTATCGTTTTTTCATCTGAAAATTCTGCGGACGGCACTGAAAAAGGCGCACATCCGGAGCTTTTCGACCGTTTCCACCGCGGCGACACTTCTCACAGCGGGGATATCCCCGGCTATGGCATAGGACTTTCAATGGCTCAGTCGATTGTCACCGCTCACGGAGGAAAGATCGAAGCTTTCAGCAAGGACGGAAAAAGCCTGACAATAACTGTAAAACTTTAGAAATGAAAAACTCCCTTCCGGAATGTTTCCGGAAGGGAGTTTCAGTTATCTGAGGAATTTGCTTTTCAGCAGAATGAACGTCGCGACGCCCGCGAGTACCACCGCAATGAGCAGCGCCACCCATGTGTATGGCAGCGGAAGATCGACATTCATGCCGTAGTACGCGAAAATAATGTTGGGGATCTGCAAAACGATCGTTATGATAGTCAGAGCTTTCATAACGCGGTTCATGTTGTTTGAAATGATGTTTGAATAAGCGTCCATCGTGTTGGATAAGATGTTCGCATAAATATTCGACATCTCTATCGCCTGCTTGACTTCGACGAGTACGTCCTCAAGAAGCTCCTGATCTTCATCATAAAGCTTGATGACGCGCCCTCTGAGCAGCTTTTCAAGCACTGTCTCAGTGGATTTCAGCGAAGTCGAGAAATAAATCAACGATTTCTGCAGTCCGAGCAACTGGATCAGGTGCTCGTTCTTCATCGAAGTGTGAAGCTGCTTCTGAACGTAGTTGAAGATCTTTTCGATCTGCTTCAGGTATTGCAGATACTTCGCAGCGATGCGCAGAAGAATGCAGAATACGAACTGCGTCTTGAAGCGGGTGTTGACATTTTTCACAACACCTTTCGCAAAATCATCAATAATGGAATTCTGTGAGAGGCTTACCGACAGAACGTTCGAATCGGTAAGGATAATACCCATAGGCAGGGTGGAGTATGAGAAGGTGTCGTCATCGTTCTTCTCAGCGACAGGATAGTCAAGGACTATAAGAGTTCTTCCGTCGTCGCTTTCGATACGCGAGGATTCCTCCTCGTCGAGTGCGGAGCGTATAAAATCGCGGTCAACAGAAAGCTCGGTCTCAAGCTTTGAAACTTCCACCTCCGAAGGTGCAACGGCGGAGACCCAGCAGCCGGGCTCCAGTTCCTCGACCTCAGCGATGCCCGTATCAAGGGATCTGTAGATCTTTATCATAGCGTATTCTCCTTATGAGAGCTTGTCTCGGCGGGAGAACACGAAAGGCATTAAAATGCCTCGGGCAGCCTCCCGTCCGGTAAAAAGTATTGTCGTTTTCGCCCGTTGGGGTCAGCAGCCATAAAGATCTCACCTCTTTCGCCAAAAGATTTTTTATCCTGTATATTTTATCACATATTTATACTCATGTCAAGGCTTTTCGGGAACATATACAGAAGCCGATCAACAGGAAATTTCTTAACAGATCAAAAAGGCACATTGACAAAGGCACCCTGCCTCGAAACAATCCCGTCACATGAGAGCGCGGGGGGTGCAGCCTATCACATGGGGGCATGGGGGCGCAGCCCCCGCAAATTATATCCCCCTCCCCACAGGGGAGGGGGCAGGGGGTGGGGCAATTATCCCGTGGTCAAAATATATCTAAAGTATTCTTAATTGAGCAGGGCGATTGTCTAATGTGCCGAATGATGAAAAAAACTGTTGACTTGACATTTATTTCGTGTATAATATATTGATGTAAAGAAACAATAACATGGCGGTATATATAAGCCGCCGCAGAATTCCCGCAAGGGACGGAGGTAAATATGAAAAAAAAGATCATAGCAGCACTGCTTGCATCGGCACTCGTGATCACAGCGGCAGCTTGCGGCAATAACGAGAAGAAGGAAGAAACCAAGCAGACCACCACAACTGCAGCAACAACAGTAGCAGCAGAATCCAACGTAAAGGTAATGAGCTACGCTGATTTCAAGGCAGCAGCACTTGAATCCGAAGTTACTGTCGAGACATATATCCAGGCAAAACAGGGCTGGTGGGAAAATGAAGGCGTAGGTAACGCAACATTCTACACCCAGAACGAAGAGGGCGCATACTTCCTTTACAATATGCCCTGCTCGAAGGAAGATTACGACAAGCTCACACAGGGAACAAAGATAAGAGTTACCGGTCATAAGGCTGAATGGTCCGGCGAAGTTGAAATAATGGATGCCACTTATGAGATCATCGACGGAAACTTCGTAGCACAGCCCGAGGACGTTACAGCACTTCTCGGCAAGGACGAGCTCGCAGATCATATGAACAAGTTTGTTTCGTTCAAGGGACTTACAGTTGTAGCTATTACTGACAAGGACAAAGCTGAACACAGCTTCCTCTACAGCTATGACGGTTCCGGAACAGAAGGCGATGACCTTTACTTCAAAGTATCGAACGGCACTGATACTTTCCAGTTCACTGTTGAATCCTACCTCTGCGGTAAGGACACCGACGTTTACAAGGCTGTCAAGGAGCTCAAAATCGGCGACAAGATAGATCTGGAAGGCTTCCTCTACTGGTACAACGGAGCTAACCCGCACATCACATCTGTAAAAGCTGCTCAGTAATTCAGTATTCAAGAATAATAAAAGTGCGATCCCGCGGGACCGCACTTTTTTAGTTTTTTATTTCATCTCAAAACGCTCATAACATCTGTGGACTTCATTGATATGCCGCCTGCTTATGGGAACATTCACGCCGTTCGACATCTGTGCGCTTGAAGTTCTAAGCGTGCGGATACAGCTTACATTGGCAATGAATGATTTGTGAGTCTGAACAAATCTTCCCGATGCGAGAAGCGGCTCAAAGAATTTCTCAAATGAGATGTTCCGGCGGGTGCCGTTGACGACCTCTCCGTTCTTCATCACATATTTCATGCTGCGGACATTGTTTTCTATGTAGATAACATTATCAACACTTATGCTGGTGACAGCGCCGGGAAGTCTGACGGTCAGCTTACTGCCGGGAAGCGCACGGTGCACAAAGCACGCAAATTCCAAAGCAGATGCAAGCTCGCCGGCGTCAACCGGTTTCAGCAGATAGCGCAGAGCTCCGACAGTGTAGGCTTCATAAGCATAATTCTTGGTTCGCGTAACATAGATTATAGGGGCGTCGGGAGCCCTTACTCTTAGCTGTTTGCCGAGCTCGATGCCGTGGTTTGAGATGCCGAGCAGATATATATCGAAGCTCTTGCCTGCTGTGATCTGCTCTCTGAGAGCAGCGGGATCTGAAAAAAGAAATGTCTCGATCGGCTGTTCCGAAACAGCAGACCATTCCTTTATCATATTATCGAGCTTTGTGATATCGTTTCTGTCGCTGTCACACAAAGCTGCCCGGATAATATCAGGCATACCGGCACCTCCTTATAAAAAATCTGACACACTGCGGAAAATAAAATTCCTCACGAACCATGAGGAACCTCCGGGGTTGTTTTATTTTGGTGCCGGCGGCGGGGGTCGAACCCGCACGGTATCGCTACCACCGGATTTTGAGTCCGGCACGTCTGCCAATTCCATCACGCCGGCAGGCTTTTTTCCGGATACGGAAAGTGATGTGAAAAAATTTCCCGCATTAACTTTCGCGGGCAAATAACGAATATAGTATATCATATTATATGACTTCCGTCAATAAGATGATAAAAATTTTTATAAAAATATCAAAAAATACCTTGACATTTCGTTAAAAATGTATTAAACTTAATATTGTGAATAAGTCTGTATGAAAATACATTTCCGTGCCGTCGCAAAAAACGGCGCAATACAGCTATTTATCATTATTACCAGTCTTGGTTTACATATTATTTCCCCGTACAGATCAAAATTTAATTTTTATTATCTTTTCGTTTTGTGCCGTAATTAGCGCAATATACCGCGCAGCACAGCAAATACATTATTGCGGAATGCTTGCTGCCCTGCGGACAGCACAGCTTTAATAGAAGTTATATTTTATATTTGAACGCCCGGAGCAGCGGTTTTAAGCGCATAAGTCCTGCCTTGAAACTGCCTTCCGTTTTCGTCTGTCCTGTATGGTGGAACTATGGCAAATCGGGAATTTGACGAAAAGGAGGGAAGATTTCATGGAATTATGGGTCGCAGTTGTGCTTATAGCCGCTGCTTTTCTCATAGGTGCCGCCGCAGCGGGTCTGATAATATACAGGATCGCGTTCAACAAAGGCGTTGAGCACCGGAAGAAAGACGCAGAAGCACAGATTGAGTCCGCCGAAAAAGAAGCCGAGAGGATCGTTACCGAAGCGAAGGAAAAAGCCGAAACAGCAAAGAAGACCAGACTCGTCGAGGCAAAAGACGAGATATACAAGCTGAGAGGACAGGCGGAAAAAGAGATCCAGAAAATGAAATCAGAGACAGAGCGCGAACTGAAAGAGCGCCGCGCAGAAGTCTCAAGATCTGAACGCAGATTACAGCAGAAAGAAGAAAATCTCGACAAAAAGAACGACAAGATCGAAAAGCTCGAAGAAAGCCTGAACAACAAGAACAAGAAAGCCGAGGAAAAACTCGCGGAAGCAGAGAAGATCAAGAGCAGCCAGCTTGAAATTCTCGAACGCATTTCCGGCTTCACGAGCGAACAGGCAAAAGAACACCTGCTCATGATGCTCGACACCGAGCTCGATCACGAAAAGGCTCTGCGCATCAACGCGTACGAGCAGAAGCTCAAAGACGAATGTGACGAAAGAGCAAGAAACCAGATCGCGGTTGCGATCTCCCGTCTTGCCGCCGAGACCGTATCCGAAATGACGGTATCGGTAGTATCACTCCCGAACGACGAAATGAAAGGCCGCATAATCGGACGCGAGGGAAGAAATATCCGCACGCTCGAACAGCTCACCGGCGTCGATCTGATTATCGACGATACGCCCGAAGCAATAACGCTTTCGAGCCACGACAAGGTGCGCAGAGAGATAGCGAGAATAGCGCTCGAAAGACTGATACAGGACGGCCGTATCCACCCGACGCGCATCGAAGAGACAGTAGAACGCGCAAAGAAAGAAGTCGAGCAGAAGATCAAGCACGAAGGCGAGAGAGCGCTGCTCGCAACGAATACAAGCAATATGAACCCGGAGCTCGTAAAGCTCATAGGTCGTCTATATTACCGTACATCGTACAGCCAGAACGTCCTCGACCACTCGATAGAGGTAGCTCACCTTGCAGGAATGATGGCGGACGAGCTCGGAGTAGATGCCGCAATGGCACGCCGCGCGGGATTGCTGCATGACGTCGGAAAGGCACTCAGCGAGGAGATCGAAGGCTCGCATGTACAGATCGGCGTTGACGTCTGCCGCAAGTATAAAGAGAATCCCGAGATCATACACGCTATCGAAGCTCATCACGGCGATGTTGAGGCAAGAACAGTCATCGCGTGTCTTGTCAAGGCTGCCGACGCGATAAGCGCCGCACGTCCCGCCGCAAGAAGCGAAAACTTCGAGAATTATATCAAGCGCCTCCAGAAGCTCGAAGAGATATGCTCGTCCTACAACGGCGTCGAGAAGACATACGCTATACAGGCAGGCCGCGAGGTTCGCGTAATGATAAAGCCCGAAGCGATGAACGACGACAAGATGGTAGTCCTCGCACGCGAGATCGCCAAGAAGATCGAAGGCGAAATGGAATATCCGGGCCAGATCAAGGTCAACCTGATTCGCGAGAGCAGAGCGGTAGAATACGCAAAATAACAGTTTCCGCATACGCCCATCAGGAGTGTATGCGGAATAATTTTTATAACGGCTGAAAAACCGGCGTAAATATCCGAACAGGAGGGATATAATGTTAATTCTGCATATTATTCTAACATGGGCTGCTCTTTTGTGCTCAATATGGCTCATAGGGCTCATTGATCTGATATGCGGACTTCTGATCGCCCCGCGTGTCGGTATGCAGGTATCCAGTATATCATTTTTCGGAAACAATTTCGTTAAGAACATGAACGGAAAATGGAACCACAGCAGAGGACGTTTCTCGCTCTTGTTAAATAATCGTGTCACCATTGATCTGAATAACACGAAAAACCCGTTCAGGCAGGAAAAAAAGTGGACTGTCGTCACGATCGAGACAATAATAATGACGATAATATCACTGGCGCTTGTCTATTTTTTTCTGCCGTCGGTCTACAGATGCTTTCATTTTGAGGGGTCTTATCTTGATACTTTTCTCGCGATGCTCGGAATAGTCCCGCTGATCTGTACTATAGTCGTCGTGCTCCACACCGTGTCTCAAAGATCAAAAGACGGGAAATCGCTCGAATGGTACATCGATGTGCTTCTCCAGCGCGTACGCGACGGCGAGCCGTTTTCGTCGCTCGATCTGCGGCCGATAGACCAGCTTCCCTACAAGACATCATCGACCCGCACAAGAGACCTTTACAACCGCCTGTATATGATGTACCTTATATGGGAGCGCCGCACCGAAGAAATGCCGATACCGATGAACGATATGACAGCGAATATGCGCGCATCGAAGTCATTTTCTTTAGCGGATACCGGAACATTCTATACTCTTGTGTTCTATTATTCGAGATATAAGTATGATCCTGTACTCGCAAAGGAATTCCTTGACAGAGTAAGAGACCGCATAGCCGCCGACTCAGACGCAAATGCGCGGCGTATTCTCGCATACTATGCATACTGTATAGAGGGAGACCGTCAGAAAGCCCGGGTATTTCTCAATCAGGCGGCAAAGGTCGCAGACATTTTCTCAGTCGGCTCCGAGCGCGAGCTTGAAAAGCGCCTTATCGCGGAACTCGACCTTACTTTGAAGGAAGAAGGATTTTAGCCCTACCCCCGGCCCCTCCCCTAAAGGGGAGGGGAGAACTATTCCTATATGTGGGGAGCAGAGCTCCCCACACCCCACCTGTTATCGGCTCCGCACCCGAAGGGGGTTCGGGGGGCGATCGGAAAGCCCCCCGAAAACAGGGGCGTGGGGACGGAGTCCCCACAATAAAGTGTTCCCACAAATTATGATTTATCAGATCAAATCAACAACAACCGCACAGATACTGCACTTACAACAGCACAAACAAAGTCCCCGATAAGCGCCGCAAAAAGCGCATATCGGGTCTTTTTTGCCTTTACCGCTGCAAAATACACTGAGAGCGTATAAAAGGTCGTCTCGCTGCTCCCGAGAAGCACCGAAGCCACGCTTCCCGCATAACTGTCCGGACCGCTCGTTTTCAGTATATTCTCATAGATCGCAATAGCACCGCTCCCCGAAAAAGGCCGCAGGATCATAAGATTCCCGCATTCGTACGGAAATCCGAGCAAGTCCAGCAGCGGCGAGATAAGCGTGGTTATCAGCTCCGCGCCTCCCGATGTGCGAAACGCCGCCACAGTCACCACAAGACAGAACAGCGACGGAAAAATATCATATATAGTATGAAGACCCTCTTTCACGCCGGCGGTAAATTCCGAGAAAACGTCCGTTTTCATGCAGAGAGCGTATATCATCACACCCGCGAAGATCACCGGGATAATTATGTCCGAAAAGCTCACAGCCGCTTCCTCCGGGATATTCTTCCGCATATCTTAACAGCGGCGACAGCCGCCGCAAGCGCGCAGACGGACGTTATCCACACAGCGGGAAGTATCTCCATCGGCGCTTCCGAGCCGTATCTTAGTCTCAGCGCGGCAGCGGTCGTCGGTACAAGCTGAAGACTCGCAGTATTCAGCACGGTCAGCATTATCATATTATCCGAAGCGATATCATGCCGCGGACTGTTCTCTTCATTCTCGATCTCACGCATAGCCGCGATGCCGAAAGGCGTTGATGCATTCCCGAGACCGAGTATATTCGCAGTGATGTTAAGCGTTATGTACTGCATTGCCTTTCCGCTCTTTTTAAGCCCTCTGAACAGCAAAGACAATATAGGCGCGGATATTTTCGCCAGCTTCTCGGTGAGCCCCGACGACTGTGCGACCCGCATTATCCCGCTCCAGAGGCATATCATTCCGGTAAGCGTCAGAGCGAGCTGCACAGCGCCGCCGCATTCTTCGAGAAGTGCCGTCGAAAGCTCGCCCATTCTGCCGTTTATCGCGGCAAACATCGCGGAAATTATCATCATTCCTGCGACTATCCATTTCATCATAAATACCACCTCGTGCTATTTTATGATAAGATCCGTCAGGATTATGCCCACCCCCAACCCCCTCCCAAAGGGAGGGGGCTAATTTGTTTTTCTATGTGGGGAGCAGAGCTCCCCACACCCCACCTGTTTTCGGAAGCAACAACGCTCAACCTGTTTTTGCGAGCCCCAACACCGCACCTTTCTCAAATATCTTCCTCATCAAATCTCACGCATTTAAGCGACGGATCGCTGAGGATAAGCTCCGCAAGTTTATCCTCAACATGCTTTACTATTGTCCGGTACATACTGCGGGCGCCGTACTTGTCGCTGTGACCGAGCCGTGCGAGCTTTTTCACCGCGCTGTCGGTAACTTCAAGCTCTATGCCGCGCTCCGAAACGCGATTTATGAGATCATCAAGCATAATGCGGCAGATCTTCCCGGTTTCCGCTTCTCCGAGCGGTGAGAATACCGCTGTCTCGTCCACACGGTTGATAAATTCCGGCCGCAAAGCCTTTCTGAGCTCCGCCATTACCGTATCGCTCATCAAAGCGCCGCTTTCACGGGCAAATCCCACCGGTGCGGAACGCTCCGTCATCTGCCGCGCTCCGATGTTGGTGGTCATTATGACGATACAGTTCTTAACACTCACTCTTACGCCGTCCGCAGACGTTATATGCCCCTCGTCGAGCACCTGCAGCAGCAGGTCGAGCACGTCCGGATGCGCTTTTTCAATCTCATCAAACAGCAGCACGCTGTACGGGTGACGCTTTACCGCTCCGATAAGCCTACCGCCGTCCTCATAGCCCACATATCCCGCAGGCGCGCCGATAAGCCCGGAAACACTGTGTTTTTCCATATATTCCGACATATCGAATCGTATCATCGCGTCTTCCCTGCCAAATAATGCGCAGGTCAGAGCTTTTGACAGTTCCGTCTTTCCGACTCCGGTAGGTCCCGCAAATATGAAGCTTCCGAGCGGGCGGTCACGCCGCGATATCCCCGCTCTGCTGCGCTTTATCGCCGCCGCCACCGCATGAACGGCATTGTCCTGTCCGATTATCCGCTGTTTCAGCTCATCTTCAAGGTGAAGAATACGCTCGGCGTCGCTCCTGCCGATCTCAGCCACGCTTATTCCCGTAATATCCGCTGCGGCGCGGGCGATATCCTCCGCAGTTATAACGCAGGATCTGCATTTGTCCGCGCATTCGGATATCCGCTGCTCATACTGTGCAGCAAGCGCCTTTTCCTTGTCGCGTATCTCAGCGGCAAGCTCAAAATCCTGCGCGAGGACAGCGTTCTCCTTTTCCCCAGACAGCTTTTCGATGCGCTTTTTCAGCTCCGCAGAACCGTCATTATCCGGGCATTCCGCAAGCCGCGCTGCCGAGCAGCTCTCATCTATCAGATCGATCGCCTTGTCGGGGAGCCTTCTGTCCTCAATATACCGCACAGAGAGCTTAACAGCCGCTTCTATCGCATCGTCCGACAGCGTGACTCCGTGGTGCTCCTCATATTTTTCTTTGATACCTTTAAGAATATCTATAGCAGCGCTCTCGTCCGGTTCTTCGACATAAACAGCGCGAAAGCGGCGTGAAAGCGCGGCGTCCTTCTCTATGAAACGCCTGTACTCGTCGGCGGTCGTCGCACCGATCACCCTTATCTCGCCGCGCGCGAGAACCGGCTTAAGGATATTCGCTGCGTCGATAGCGCCTTCCGCCGCACCGGCGCCGACTATCGTGTGGATCTCATCAACAAACAGTATCGTATCCCGGCTTCCGCGCACCTCATCGATCACAGAGCGTATGCGCTCCTCAAAATCTCCGCGGTATTTTGCGCCGGCAACCATAGCGGCCAGATCAAGGCTGAATATCCGCGCATTTCTGAGCTCTCCGGGAGCCTCTCCGCCTGCGCAGAGAAGCGCTATTCCCTCCGCAATAGCAGTCTTTCCGACGCCGCTTTCGCCGATAAGACACGGATTGTTCCTTCTGCGGCGCATCAGTATGCGTACAGCCGCGTTTATCTCGCTGTCACGCGCAATAACCGGGTCGATCCTGCCGGCACGCGCCATAGCTGTCAGATCGCGTCCGTAACGCTCTATGGCCGTGCTTCTGTATTCGCGGTCGGGAGCATTCGCTATACCGCAGTTGTGCGGCGCGGAAGCGCATTCTCTCACGATACGGCCGGTATCTGCGCCAAGCTCTCTGAGGAATACCGCACCGCTGCATTTTTCATCCCCGATGACCGACATCAGGATATGCTCTGTGCCGGCGAAGTTTTTCCCGCTGCTGCGCGAATCCCTGAACGCGTTGTCAAGTATCTTCCTGCTGCGAGGTGTGATATCCGCGGCAGTCAGTCGGGTGACAGTCCCTCTGCCTATGACGGTCTCCATTTTGTGAAGGATATCCCTGCCGGTGATGCCATATTTCCACAGAGCAGCATAAGCCGCGCTGTTTTCCTCGCAGAGCAGGCCGTAGAGAATATGCTCGCTGCCGATATAGGTATGTCCGAGCTCCATTGCAGCTTCGACCGCTTTATTCAGCGCCGAGTTTGCCTTTTCGGTAAATCCCTTGAATTCTATCACGATTTTTCCTCCGTATTTGATAAAGATAACGCTTCGCTTTAGAGCAGGGCTCTGCTTTGCCTGCTTTATTAGCGCACCTTGTGTGCGCTTTTTGGCGGGCATTCGCTGCATCATGCAGCGACCCAAACCCCAGCGGCTCGCTTCGCGGTAAGATCCCAATGCTCCTGCATTTCCCCGGGAAGCACAAACAATAGGGAAAGTCCCGACAAAAACCAATCCTGCTGTACAAGCCAAAATTTTCCTTTGCGGTAACATTTTTCCTTCTGCCACATATATTATATTATGAAACGTTTCATAAATAATTAATCAGGAGGAAACATACTATGTGCGGAAATAACAACTGCTCAATAGCGATCATCATCATTCTCTTGCTTCTCTGCTGCGGAAACGGCGGCGGCATTCTCGGCGGCTGCGGCTGCGGAAACAACGGCTGCGGCAATGACTGCGGCTGCAACAACAACTGCGGATGCTGAAACAAAAAACAAGGGGGCTGAAAAGCTCCCTTGTTTCGTTTGCTGAAAAAACACTACCCACACAGAAAAACCCCGCTCCGGAAAACCCGGAACGGGGACTCGGCGTGGCCGTCGCCACTGGTGCGGATGACGGGACTTGAACCCACATGAAATTGCTTTCACTGGCACCTGAAGCCAGCGCGTCTGCCAATTCCGCCACATCCGCATATCAGCGAAACACTGTAAGAGGTATTATATCATACTTGAACAGAAAAATCAAGTATTTTTTCAAAAAATATTTATTTTGCCCGAGTAAGGATTTTTTCAACCTGTCATGTATGCAATTTTCATAATAATAAATATTAATAGTATATCCGGCAGCAAGTCAGAATATATCATTATCACCAAACAGCTCGGTTGAATTCTGATATTTTTATAGCAGACCCGGTTACATTTCGGGCTTCATTTTGCGGTTACAGTTTCCGTATTTTAATTCTTTGCAATTAAATATATCCTTATTAGTAACCATAGATTGTCAATGTGCAGTAAAAAAAACAATTTCATTTATATAAACCTAATAAATTTAGAATTTTTTGATTATTTTTTTAAAAAAACACTTGCAATTTCAAATGAAATGAGATATACTGTAATTACAGAAGAGGGAGAGTCCTCTTCTGAACCGTATATAACCCTGATGGGGTTATAATAAAAAAATTTTTTACAAAGGAGGAATATACAATGATAAAGTATATTCAGAAGCTCAAGGCTAGAAAGGGCTTCACACTCGTTGAGCTGATAGTTGTTATCGCTATCATCGGCGTACTCGCAGCTATCCTGATCCCTGTAATGCTTGGCTATGTTACAGACTCTCGTATCACATCTTGTGATACAACAGCTGAACAGCTCAAGAATTCTCTGAACAACTACATCGCTGACATGGATGCTAAGAACGCTTCCGTTAAGAGAGACAGCACAATCAGAGAAATCCTTCTTACAAGCACAGGTGCAGAAGTAGAAGGCATCACACTTGACGATACCAACTTAACTGGTGACGATGGACTTCTCACAGACGGCGCTATGAAGTACGGCAACGTTGAAGATGGTTCCAAGTGGGTCGAAGGTTTCGAGACAAAGATCTACAACGACTATGGCAAGAAGAAATTCACAGCTTGGCTCTATGTTAAGAACGGTCTTACAATAGGCTGCGCTTACTATGCTGGCGAAGCTGATGCAGAGACTTTTGTTCATCCTGTTGGCGACAACTTCATCTCTGGCAAGTACAGCGGATGGAAGACCGACAAGGACGGTATCGTAGAGTCTTCTGGTGAAATCGTTGGAACAAACCCGAAGCTCGTTTATGCAGAAGACGACGCTCCTGCAGGTGATGATTAATTCCTTGAACTTCTGAAAAGAAACAAACACTATTTTCCCCGGCGGGTATTCCCTCCGGGGAAATAAGTGATTTTAGGGTTTAGTTATCATTAACCTTAAAATGACTTATTTCAAAATCGGATTTCATAAATGGACAGCGAAAACAAAAAAAACTCCGCAAAATCAGGAATAATAAAAATTTTGATACTTGTGCTGATCTTTGCCGCAATTACAGGTATAATAATATTTGAGCTCTTTTATTTCGGCGTTCTGGGTTATGAGCCCCATTATCTTGACTTGACATCCGATCAGCTCGGGTCTGCGAAAAAGCTTGAAGGCCGAACCGCTATGGTGACCATTTTCGCAAGTGACAAAAAAAGCAAATGGGACTTCACACAGGAAGAATGTATAGCAAAGCGAAGAAGATTTCTTGACAGCACTAAAGTCGCGGCGGACTGGCTCATTGAACAGGGAAAGAATTACGACAAAACGCTTGAGTTCTGTTATGCTGCCGATGAAAATGACGAGCTGCTTTATTATGAGCATGATTTCGGCGGCATCTGCTTATTCGACACATTTACCCAGAAATTAAGATCTTATAAAGCTCCCGATGAATGGGATTTCATAGAAAACAACATAGACAGTGAGCTGATAAAAGAAAAGCTTGGCTGCGATAACGTAGCATATTATTTTTACCTTAATTATGGCGAAAATAACAAGTATGGCTGTGCAATGCTCATGGTCAAGACGATTCCCAATCAGAAGCCCTATGAGATCGTCTGGGCACCTTATCAGCAGAAAGAAAGAATAAAAGATCCCCTGAGCATAGCTCATGAGACTCTTCATCTTTTTGGCGCTATAGACCTTTATATTGGGGAAAAAGGATACAATACATTTAACGTTCCGGAGGAGATGCCAGATTACGCAAGAACTCACTGTCCTACGGATATAATGTATATTTCAGGCGGAATCCTTGACAGAACGATATCATTTGACAAAATTGATGCCGAAATAACCGACATAACAGCATATTATCTCGGCTGGACAGAAAAAGCACCTTCAGTTGTCGATTGGTACAGAATGTACCGGAGCCAGTTTGACAGAAAAAAATAAACGGTTTGGAGAAAAACAACAAAAGCGGGACAACGGATTGACCCGCGCGCAAAACAGCAAAGGAGGGCATTGTCATGATCAGATATTTACAGAAATTAAAAAACAAAAAAGCATTTACACTCATTGAAGTGGTAATTGTCGTAGTTATCATCGGTGTTATTGCTGCAATTCTTATACCTGTATCACTTGGATATGTAACAAGAGCCCGTATTACATCGGCGAACGCTTCCGCAACTCTTATCAGAAAGAATGTCGAAGCATTCATGATGGATCTGAATTTCAAAGGCGTAGGATTAAAGATCGGAAAAGATAAGATAGCACAAATAATCCTCATGATAAAGGACGGCAAATGGACTGCAAAAGCAGAGAGCAAACCATGGGATTATAAAAAGAACAAAAAAATACAAGACAGCGACGGCTCGTATGTCTTCTATGATCACAAGAACTGGTGGAAGAGGAGCCAGAATTTTGAACTTACAGACGATATAACCAGAAGTGATCCGAATCATCTGCTTGCGCTCACAAGAGTCGTGGCTGACGTCCTGGGAGACCTGAAAACCGGAATGGTAATGATATATTTCTGCGACCAGAAATGTGACGGCGTAATCTATATCCCCCAGTGCGATTATATCTGGCCCGGCACATACGGCGGAGAAGCCGGTACCAAGCGTCCGTGTATAGTAAACAATCCGAGCGATAAAAATCGTCCCGGAATGAAGGAGTACTGGCAGTATAAAGGCGTATGGCCTAACGAAGCGGATGAAAAGATATGGCCTACCGGCATGGCCGGCGTTGACAGGGACGGCTTTGTAGTAGGAACAGCACCGGTCATAGACCTTAAGGTCTGAATTAATGTTTATAAAGGAGTAAAGCGGATCCTTTCCTGCTGCGGCAGGAAGTCGCAATGCGATTTAATTTTTTTAACACCCGCAATACTCCTTTTAAAATAAATAAAAGGAGGAACCCAGAAATGTTTTCTTATTTCGCCCGCTTGCGGGCAAAAAAAGGCTTTACGCTGTTTGAACTGATTGTGGTTATTGCAATAATCGGCATACTCACAGCTATGGTACTGCCGAATTTCCTTTACGACAAACGTCCTTCAATGGGAAGAGCAATGTCAAAGGATCTTTACTATAATCTTCAGGATGTTCTTACCAGCGCAAAGATCGCACATCCCAACGAGATCCCGGACGGTGAAAAAGTATATTATTATTTGTCGATCACCAATACCGGTATGATTACTGCTTCCGGGAGAATTGAGGTGAGCGGAGGTTCATATACCACCAAACCTTATAAAACGGATGACAATGATAAAATTATTTTCCTCGACAGCAAGGTAAAGTATGCTTTGGAGAATTACACAACCGATAAGGATCAGATGGAAGGAATGCTTTATGTAGCTGTTGACAGCAACTACAGAGTATGTGCAGCATATTGGTCCAACGAGGCTTTATCCACAATGCAGAGCTCAACAATACGTGAAAGCTGTGTCCTGACCAGTGGATATTACCTTTGCTCTTATCCTGTGAAGTATTGTGAAACTGTCGGCTTGAAATTATTTGACCTGTAATGGTATGTAAATTGCCCCGAAAGCACATTTTCCAAGACTCATAACAAGGATATATGCAGCTTGGGGATAAAATTGGGTGTTAAAAAAATGAGAAAATTTAATAAAAAAGGTTTTACGCTTGTTGAACTTATAGTTGTAATAACCGTACTGGCAGTTCTTGCTGCCATACTTGTCCCGATGATGGTAGGGTATATCCTTCATTCCAGGATAGCTGCGGCAAATTCCGGCGCAGGCAGGATCAGGGACAGTATAACTTATTTTCTGACTCAGGCAGACTGCAAAGGATACGGTATGGGCTTGTCCAAGAGTGTTTCATGCGAACTTGAGATCGTCATTGACGATACCGGAGAATGGCAGATCACAGTTTCCGACCCCACTGTTTTCTCGGAGACAGAAGAAATAAAATGGGAATCTACCGGAAGAGCGACTGCTTCGATCGATTTGGGAGGAAGCGCAAACGCAACTGAAAGACTTGCATATCATCTTGCATCGACATTCCCGGGTGAACATTTCGGATATGTGAAAACAAGATTTATAGGCGGCGTGTGCGACGCACTTTATTACACCAAAGATCAGAACACCGCAGTAGATAATTTCCCCGATTTCGGAGAATACAATGGCTGGGAAGTTCCCGATTTTGAATGGCTCAATGCAGAACAGGGACTGTACAATCTCGGTATAGTTGTCGGAACGTCTCCCGTTCTTCCGCTTACTGATGTATAAAGATCCTAAAAGACCGACATTCAGATGAATGCCGGTCTTTATTTTTATCCCGACCGGCAGAACATCCGCCTCTGAGTGCCTGTTCCGATAAATGCGGACGGCATAAAAAGCGGTGAAAATATTGACATATCCGTAAAAAAGTAGTATAATAAAATTTAATGTGACGAAGTATATTCAAAAATGATCCGGAGAGGTCAGACTATGATCGCCAGAGGAAAGATAACCGATATAAATGATTTCTTCCTGCCGCCCGGAGAACGAAGCGGCGGATGCACATATTTCTGCAGAGCGACCGGCTGTTCGGAGAGCTTCGGGGCGTTTATCGGAAGATACCTTGACGAAGCGCAGAAGTGCGGAGTCGTCCTTGAAGGCGGCATAAAAAATCCCACACAGGGAAATATCGAATATTACAACGAGATGCTCGGCGGCCAGTATAAAAAAGACGCCGACTTTATCAGCGGAGAACTTTCTAAGTGGATGCCGAGACTTGAACCGGCACAGAATAAGACCTGCTCCGAAGCGATATACGAAACGATGTGTCTGCTCGAAGCGGACGGAAAAAACGAAAATATGCAGAAAAGCACATACATAAAGTTCATGTGCTGGCTGTACTATAAATTTGAACCGGTAGTCAGGCGCATAGGAAGCGGCATATACCCCAAAATATTGTATGAGAACGACAGCGTATCGCTGCACGAGCTTATGCTGATGACCGCGCTGTGCGGCTGCGGCTGTGACGTGCTGATGCTGGAATACGACGGCGGACAGGCATACCTTAAGACCGACCCGGCATCAAAATATTCCGACAAGCTTGAAATACCCGGTATATCAGACTTTCCGCAGGGCTTCTCGATAGCGGAACTCAGACGCCAGAATGAAGAAAAAGAGCGCCTCAGCAGAATATACGGCGGAGAACCGGAAAAGCGCATAGTCTGCAACAAATGGGGAAGCGGAAAGCCTTTTGAGGACGTTATCCGCCCCGCTGTAAAAAGACAGAACACCGATGGTGAGCTCCACACCTGCTTCTACCTCGTAAGAGGAACGGAAGACAAGATAAACTGCGCGCGTGATCTGTATGATCTGAGCAAAGCAATAAAAACGAACGACAGACAGCTCCATATCGAAAACGGACATCTCCCCGTTCCGGAAAACGAGGAGATCGCTGCGATAAAACGCTCGCCGTTCCGGACGCTCGAACAGCTCGCCGCAGAGCTCTCTAAAAATCTCGCATTTGTCACCGACCCGGGATTGAGAAATATATTCGGAAGATCATTCGTTGATACGCTTCTTCCGGTATATGAGCAGGACAGCAATCTGAATAAGCTCTCGGCTAAGGGAGTATATATACTCTGCTGGCTGAAAAGAATATATAAAGATCTGTACAGAAACTATAAAAGCGGAAATATCGGCTGCTTCATTTTTCTCGGCAGAGAACTCACCGTAAACGAAGATCTGTTCATTCGCTTCCTTGCGGGAACTCCGGTCGATGTGCTGATACTGATGCCGGATCTTAACGGAAAGATAGTCATTACCGATGAGCGCTGCATATCCGTGAACCTTAATGAAAGCTCTGATATAGCGGAATTCCCCACAGATGAAACAATGCGCAGGATCGGTACTGTAGCGTACCACGCAGAAAAAGAGCTCGACACCATGCTCTACAGCAATTCCGGTCTGTACCGTGACCGCCAGTACGGCAGAGCAAAGACCGTCCTGCTCGAAACCATATATGAGGAGATCGGTGTGCTCTGGGACACGGAGCTCAAATATCGTGCAGGATTCTCTTCCGACAGCGGCTCTATCACGATACCGACCATATTTGCGAAGGTATCTGGCGTAAAAAACGGAGATACCGAGGATTACTGGCGCAGGATAAAGAAGCTTCTGACTCCGGACACCGTTCTGATAAAAAGCGCGCCGTATATCGTACCGGAACAGCAGTTCCCCGTTATGTCAGGAGCAGTGAGATTCGTGAAAAACGGAAAGCTGCGGCGTGACGAGATAAAATCGGACAAAGAGTATCAGTACGGATTTCTGCGCGAGGAGATGCAGGAGCATATACTTGACAAGATACAGCTGCTGCTTGACAGCGGAGTCATAAAGGATGCAACGCTCAACGGACGCGAATACCGCATACTAAGCGTTTGTCTTTCGCTTAACAAACCGCTCGTCCGCATGATACAGAATTTCGACTTCACGAAGAAGAACCCGAAGATCGTATATATAATAACCGGAGAAACGGCGATCTCGCTCGAAGACACGATAACGCTAACTCTGCTGAGTTACATCGGCTTTGACGTGATATTCTTCGTGCCGACGGGATATATGTGCTGTGAGAAATATTACGCGACAGTGCCTTTTATCGAACACCAGACCGGCGAGTATAAATATGATCTGAAGATACCCGATTTTGACAAGATAAACCCAGAACCCAAAAAAACATTCTGGAACGGTCTGTTTGGAAAAAAGCAATAAGAATTGAACAAAAGCGAAGCGAGTCGCTTTCGCTTCCTTTCGCGTACGAAAGGAAGCGGGGACCGGGACGGAGCCCCGGTCTCCAGCGCAGCGACAGAATCTCAAGCGAAGCGACAAAAACAGGAGGTCTTAGAAAATGGGACTTGATTTCAGCAAGGCGGCGAGCCTTCAGCAAAATCCCGGAGCGCAGGAAGGTGCTCCGCAGGTGGTGACAGTAACGGCGGAACCGCAGGAAAAACCGGTGATCGAAGTTAAGGAAGAAGTCGCAAATTATGACATTGTTGCAGACAGAGAACAGATGACCACCGCGCTCGTAAATTCTGCGGAAGTCGATGCGCTTGTAAGCACTATCGAAGTCACCGACATGAACTCCATCGTATCTTTCGGCGCAGAAGCTGCGGATGAGATCTCAAAGGTGTCCGATCTTGTGCTACGTAACGTCAATACCGCGCAGATGACCGGCACGAGCGCAATGATGAACACGCTTACGAAGATAATGTCGAAATTCGACATCAAGGAGATCAAGGACGAGCCCAAGGGCCTCGGAAAAGTGTTCGGAAAAGCAAAGAACCAGCTTGAAAAGATACTCGCCAAATACCACACAATGGGCGACGAGGTCGATAAGATATATGTCGAACTCAGAAAATACGAGACCGAGATCAAAGAATCCAACCGCAGTCTCGACAGTATGTTCGAAGCCAACGTCAACTATTATCACGAGCTCGTGAAGTATATCCTCGCGGGCGAACAGGCAACACAGGAAGTTCAGAACTACATCGACAAGCGCGTCGCGGATATGGAAGCTACCGGCGACAACTCGATACAGTTCGAGATCCAGAGCTTACAGCAGGCAAAAATGCTCCTCGAACAGAGAACACAGGATCTTCGATGCGCGGAAAGCGTGGCTATGCAGTCTATACCGATGATAAAGACAATGGAGTTCAGCAATATGAACCTTGTCAGAAAGATCAATTCGGCATTCATCGTAACGCTGCCGGTATTCAAACAGGCTCTCGCACAGGCTATAATGTTAAAACAGCAGAAGGTCATGGCGGAAGGAATGGCGGCTCTCGATGAAAAGACTAACGAAATGCTCATCAAGAACGCCCAGAACACTGTAAATCAGGCGAAGATGACCACACAGCTCGCGTCCGGAAGCTCTATAAAGGCGGAAACGCTCGAAACAACGTGGAGAACGATCGTCAACGGCATCGAGGAAACAAAGCGCGTTCAGGACGAAGCAAGCAAGAAGCGCCTCGAAGACAAAACACGTCTCGAAAACATCAAGAACGACTTCAACAGAATGTACCACGTTCCGCAGAAGAAGCTGACATGACAATTAAAAATTAACAATTATATTGAACCGGAGGTTTATATCATGGCTATAAGTTTATCAAAAGGACAGAAAGTCGATCTTACAAAAGGCAATCCCTCGCTGAAAAACATCATAGTCGGACTCGGCTGGGATACAAACGCATACGATTCCGGCGGAGATTTCGACCTCGACGCGGCAGTATTCATGCTCGGCGAGAACGGCAGATGCCCTACTGAGAAGGAATTCATCTTCTACGGAAATCTCGCACACAGCAGCGAGTCGGTAGTTCACCTCGGCGATAACAGAACAGGCGCCGGCGAAGGCGATGACGAGCAGATAAAGGTCGATCTCACCAGGGTCCCTGCAAATATAGCAAGAATAGCGTTCACCGTAACGATCTATGACGCCGATAAGCGCCGTCAGAACTTCGGTCAGGTTTCCAATGCGTTCATCAGAATAGTTGACGCTTCAAATGATACCGAAATGATAAGATACGATCTCGGCGAAGACTTTTCAATCGAGACCGCAGTCGTAGTCGGCGAGCTTTACCGCCATAACGGCGAGTGGAAGTTCAACGCGATAGGAAGCGGATATTCCGGAGGACTTGCCGCACTCTGCGCTTCCTACGGCATCGACGCAGAATAACATCAAAGGGAGACTGATATATGTCAGTAAATCTGAAAAAAGGACAGAAAGTCAGCCTGACCAAAGAGAGCGCCGGGCTGTCAAAGGTAATAGTCGGACTTGGCTGGGACGAAGCTGAACAGAAAAGATCATTCTTCGCCCCTAAGCCTCAGCCGATAGACTGCGATGCGTCCGCGCTGCTCCTGACAAACGGCAGGATAGCGGACAACTCTGACATCGTGTATTACAACGCGCTGCGCCACCCGTCGGGAGCGGTAGTTCATCAGGGCGACAACCTTACAGGTGCCGGAGAGGGCGACGACGAGCAGATAATCGTTGATCTGAACAGCGTTCCACCCAGATATGACCGCATCATATTCGCAGTGAACATCTATAAAGCGTATGAGCGGAACCAGCAGTTCGGAATGATAAACAACGCGTTTATAAGACTTGTTGACGCGAGAAACGGAAGCGAGATATGCAGATATGATCTTTCCGAAAATTACAGCGGAATGACCGCAATGATATTCGGCGAGATATACCGCCATGATGGCGAGTGGAAGTTCAACGCCATAGGTCAGGCAACACGCGACGCTTCTTTGACTGAGACGGTCAAAAGATATGTATAAACCGGCGGATATTCCGGAACTGAGGCAATGCGTTTATTCCGGGATTTTGCTGTGTAAAAAAATAAGTGGAGGAATAAAAAAATGGAGATCAAAGGTCTGAACGACAAACAGGTCGCGGAATCAAGGGAAAAATATGGTTCGAACCAGATACCCGATTCTGAGCCTACCACGTTCTGGCAGGAATTCATCGAGACATTCAAAGACCCGATGATAATCGTACTTTGTGTTATCGCCGCAATAATGATCGTAATGGCAATATTCGGTATGGCTACTATCTATGAGCCTATCGGTACAATAGTCGCCATACTCATCGTTGCTTTCGTATCCGCAAAGACCGGAGTCGCAAGCGATACAAAGTACAGAGAACTCAAAGACAGCACCAAGAAAGACACCTGTAAGGCAATGAGAAACGATCTCGTAGTCGTTATCGACGTCGATGACGTTGTTGTAGGCGATAAGATAATCTTACAGTCCGGCGACAAGGTTCCTGCCGACGGCGTGCTTATTTCCGGAAACCTGAATGTCGATAACTCGGCACTCAACGGCGAAGCTGAGGAATGTAAGAAAAAAGCCGCGCCCGACGGGTTTGAACTTCCCGAGAACATAACCGGCGACGTGTTCGTTGACGAACACTCTCTGTTCAGAGGAGCGGTCGTATTCGACGGCGAAGGCGTTCTTGATGTCAAAAAGGTCGGACTTAAGACCATGATGGGCAGAATGGCGGAGGAAATGCAGGAGGACGAACCCGATTCCCCGCTGAAAGTAAAGCTTGCGAAGCTCGCAAAGCAGATATCTACATTCGGCTACATCGGCGCTATCACAATAGCCGTGCTCTATATCGCATACTTCATCTTCTTCCAGCCCATAATCGGCGCTGACGGGACATCGCTCGGCGCAGGCCCCGCAGTATTCTTCTCGCAGGAGATCGGAGATATTATCCACAAGTTTGTTGAAGCCGTATCCCTCGCGGTAGTTATCATAGTATGTGCTGTGCCGGAAGGTCTGCCGCTGATGATCTCGCTGGTACTGATGCAGAACACAAGCAAGATGCTCGACCACAACGTCCTCGTAAGAAAGGCGGAAGGTATCGAGACAGCCGGTTCGCTCAACATTCTTTTCAGCGATAAGACAGGTACTATCACAAAGGGCAAGCTCGAAGTCATAGACTTCTTCACAGCGGACGGCGAGTCGATACCGCTCGGCGACCTCTCGAAGCACAGCGCAGTAAAATCGCTCGTCGATATAGCGATAGGAAAGAACACGCTCTCAATGTTTGATGCTTCTCATAATGTTGTCGGCGGTAACATGACCGACCAGGCACTCATGAAGTTCATCGGCGAGGACACGTTCAATATGCTCCAGCAGAGAACAGAGTATGTCATCACAGACAGCCAGAGCTTCAACTCGGCGAACAAGTTCAGCCAGAGCCGCATAGATAATCTCGGCAAGACTTTCTATAAGGGCGCTCCCGAAAGACTTCTCGCGAAGGCGACAAAATATCTTGACAGCGATGGCAATATAAAGGATATTGACCTCGATAAGCTCAACAAGAAGATCGACGAACTCGCTGCAAGATCTATACGCGTACTTTCGTTCGGCTATTCCGAAAAGGAAATGGTCCAGAACCAGATAAACGATGACGTCGTACTTATCGGACTCGTCGGAATAAGAGACGATGTACGTCCCGAAGCGAAGATCGCTATCAAAGAAGTTCGTGAAGCCGGAATCCAGGTAGTTATGATAACCGGTGACCGTCTTGAAACTGCAAAGGCTATCGCAATTGACTGCGGACTTATCACGACCGACACCGATGTTGCTCTTTCGTCCGCACAGCTCAATGAAATGAGCGATGAAGAAGTAAAGAAGATAATCCCGAACATCCGTGTTATAGCGCGCGCGCTTCCTACCGATAAATCGAGAATGGTACGTCTCTGCCAGGAACTCAACTTAGTTGTCGGAATGACAGGCGACGGCGTAAACGACTCCCCTGCCCTCAAGCGCGCAGATGTCGGCTTTGCAATGGGAAGCGGTACAGAAGCCGCGAAGGAAGCCGGAAAGATCGTTATCCTCGACGACAACTTCAAGTCGATAAAGGACGCTATCTGGTACGGAAGAACTATCTACCACAACATTCTCAAGTTCTGCGTATTCCAGCTCGTTATCAATGTTACAGCGGTAATAGTCAGCGCTGTCGCTCCGTTCCTCGGAGTTGAGGAGCCGCTGAAGGTAACTCACCTTCTGTTCGTAAACCTCGTTATGGACTCTCTCGGCGCTATCATGCTCGGCAACGAGCCCGCCCTCGAAAAGTATATGCACGAAAAGCCGCGCCGCCGCGACGAGAGCATCATCAGCAAGCAGATGGCAACGCGCATAGTTACCATGGGTCTGTGGCTCACGATAGTAAGCTTCTTCTTCCTGATGTTCGAACCTATCAAGGGATTTTTCAACGCCCTTGTGATACCCGAAAACGTAACTCAGGCGCAGGCAAACACCGACGCTCACCTTACCGGATATTTCGTCCTGTTTATCTGGGCGGCGCTGTTCAACGGCTTCAATGTCCGTGACGACGGATTCAATATCTTCGCAAGACTTAAAGAGAACATGAACTTCATCAAGGTATTCTTCGCGATCATACTGATCCAGGCGCTTATCGTGTGCGCATCTCTCATTCCGGGACTCACATTCCTCGGTGAGATGTTCAGCTGCATACCGTTCAACCCGATAGGCTGGCTCATAATCCTCGGCTTCGCTGTGACGATGATACCGATCGACCTTTTAAGAAAAGCGCTCACAGGTGCCAACAAAACAAAATAATAAACAGACAGAGAAAATAAAAGATAACCGTGCCTTTCCCCTGCCGGAGGCTGAGGAAAGGCACGATTTTTATCCGAAAGAGACATATTATGGAGACGAAATCACATCGCTTCAATAAAGCCATATCATGGCTCATACTCGCCTATTTCGTTATACTTTTCGCAGAAAGAGCGCAAAGCATAATACGAATACTGGTCGATGACACGATCGGACTTTTCCACACGGGATTTGACATATACGCAAATGTACTGACCGTACTATCAGTCTCCGCAGCAATATTCATGCTTATAGTATATAATGAAGACTTCTTCCGCTCGCTGTACGACGGGAAGACCTTTCCGGACTATTCCATGCTGTCGGTAACATCGGGCGTTTTGCTGGTCAGCGGTATGGTGCATACCGAATTCACGATAGCGCCGATACAGTTCGGAGCATACGGAGCACTTATCGTGGCAATGATACTGCGCACAGTCGAAACAGCGCCCGAAGCGAAGAACAAGTTTAAACTGTGGTATTCGCTTGCATTCCTTACAGTTTTCTCAATGGCGATACCGGTAATGTATCACACATATATCGAACAGGCTGTGCTGTTTCATATCATAGCTGCGCTGACAGCGCTCGTTCTCGTGTTTTTCTTCACGCTTATGATGCGCAGAGTATTTATCGGTAAAGCGGAGGATCTTCTGCTTTTTGTCCCGACTGTCCTTATGGCGGGACTCGATTCCGTGGTGATAATAATGCGGTGGAATGAGGAAATAAACGCGTTCGCGATGATATTCGCGATACTTTCTGTCATAATGTATATAGCAGGAAAGATTATTTTCACTGTAAAAAAATAGAGGACCCCAAAGAGAGGAAATAAACAAAATGGAAACCAATGAAAACAAGCATGAACAGAAAAATACCCACGAGGGTGCAGGTTTCGGAAGCAGGATAGGATTTATCCTCGCGGCTGCCGGCTCGGCGGTAGGACTCGGAAACATCTGGAGATTCCCCTATCTTGCGGCTAAATACGGCGGGGGCCTGTTCCTGCTGATATACCTGATACTTACCGTGACATTCGGCTTCACGCTGATGCTCACCGAGATAGCGATCGGCAGACGCACCGGAAAGAGCGTGATCGGTGCATATAAGGCAGTACATAAGAACTTCGGCTTCATGGGCTGGGCAGCGGCGATAATCCCTGCGCTCATACTTCCCTACTATTGCGTAATAGGCGGCTGGGTGCTCAGATATACGACTGCGTTCGTCACGGGAGCCGGAGCCGACACCGCGCACAGCATCGCTTCGGCGGCGGGCGAGGAAACTCCGTTCTTCGTTGACTTCATAAGTCATTCTATGGAACCGACGATATTCTTCGTGATATTCGTCGTGCTCAATGTTGTGGTAATAATGCTCGGCGTACAGAAGGGCATAGAGCTTGTCAGCAAGTTCCTGATGCCGGTGCTTGTAGTGCTTATCGTAGCGATATGCATTTACACATTTACACTTGAAGGCGCTATGGATGGTGTAAAATATTATCTTCTGCCAAACTTCGACAGCCTCATTACCGAAAAAGGATTTGACGCAGGAATGCTGTTCAAAACATTTGCCGCTGCGACCAGCCAGCTTTTCTACTCAATGTCTATAGCAATGGGAATTCTCGTAACCTACGGCTCGTATATGAGAAAACAGGATTCTCTTGAAAACTCGGTAAGACACATTGAGTTCTTCGATACCGGTATCGCGGTCATCGCGGGACTTATAATAGTTCCTGCCGTCTTTGTTTTCACAGGAGGAGACAAAGCTGCGGTAAATGCAGGTCCCGGACTTATGTTCATAACGCTGCCCATGGTATTTGAGTCTATGCCGGGCGGTCAGTTAGTCGGTGCTGCATTTTTCGTGCTCGTATCTCTTGCTGCGCTGACATCGTCCATATCGCTCATGGAAACGGTCGTTTCCGCTGTCATGGAAAAGTTCAGACTTACGAGAATAAAGAGCTGCATAGCTGTGATAATAATTACGATAGCGCTTGGTATGCTCTCGGTGCTCGGATACAGCGACTGGTCGGAAGTCACGATCTTCGGAATGCAGTTCCTTGATTTCTTCGACTTTATCACCAACTCTGTAATGATGCCGGTACTTGCGTTCCTGACCTGTGTGCTTATCGGCTGGATCGTCAAAACAAAATATGTTGAAGAGGAAGTGCTCTGCGGAGAGAAAAAATTCAGAGCGCAGCTTCTGTACAGGATAATGATACGTTTTATCTGTCCTGTCTGCATGATAATGGTCCTTGTTACGCCGTTCTTCACAACTTTGTAATACTCACCCCCAGCCCCCTCCCATTGGGAGGGGGCTATTTTTTCTTATGTGGGGCTTCGAGTCTGTTGATTCCCCATAAAGAAGTCCTCGCCGACCGCATCAGACAACCCGCGGCAACTATTCAATTCAACAACTTAAAGAATACCACAGATTTTCGGAATCTGTGGTATTCTTTCAGTGTTTCTTTGTCATTTTTAACAAACGGATTCTGAGTGCGGACTTAAGTGCCTTAAAGGAAGGCTTCATCAAACTATATATTTCCAATTTTCATTCGTTCGGGCTGTTTTCAGACGGATTCCTGCTTAAAAAGGGGGCTTTGTCAACAGGACCGGGACGAAGTCCCCACAAACCCGAAGGGGTGCAGGGGGCGCTGCACGATGCAGCGATTGACCGCCCAAAAGAGCGCATGATGCGCGCATAAAAGGCGGTCATAGGCGACTACGGAAAGCCCTCCGCAAATTCCCCCACAAATTATGATTTGTTGAATTTAAAAACCAGGCAAAAAAAGCACGGGGTTCAGGATTCCGTGCTTTTTTTATTTCGTTTTATCCGCATTATTACAGCCTTTATGGAAACAAAGGCTATTATCGCTGTCCAGACTGTAATCAAAGACACTATAAGGACTACCGCCGTTGCGGGAAGGCTTCCGAGTTCCGCTTTGCCGGTCGCTGAAATGCTGTCCAGCCGGTAGAGCGAGCTTGTATCCTTGTAAAGCTTGTCAAAATACTCGTCGTTTATCGTTTCTTTACGGCGTGTGGATTTTGCCGTGCTCTCTATGAGATGTCCCGCCGCATTGCGGAGAGATGCCGAGCCGTTGAACACCGCTGTCACAAATGTGTGCTGTATATTGTTCAGCAACATCTTTGTGGCGTCAAGCTTGACCGAATAGTGAAGGTCGTTGTCGGTGCCGCCGAGTGAAAGATATTCTTTATATTCGGGCGAGTTCTGCGCTTTAGATGTTACCGGGATATAGCCTTCCGTCTCCGCATACGCGGTCTGCACCTCGTTTGTCAGCAGGAACTGCATAAACAGCCACGAGGCGAGGACTTCCTGCGGGTCGCTCTTATAGAACAGGCATATCGACGGACCCTGCGAGATCATATATGGCTCTGACGGGTCATACTGCGGTATCGGCTTGACGACTGTCTCGAACTCGACTATGCTGTCCTCGGCTATATCGTGATGACTTGCGTGGCTTCCCATCCATGTCGCGCCGGCGGTGGAATCAATCGCGAAAATACACTGTCCCGCATTAAGGAAGTTTCCGGGATAGCTCGATATCTTGAACGTTGAGAACGAGCCGTTACGGACGTGCTCCGAAACCTCGTAGAGTATCTTGCGCGTGGTATCGCTGAATATGCCTATGTTTCCGGCAGGGTCTGAATAATCCGCGCCAAGCTGTTTCAGCATCTGTATCATCATATTGTCCGTGGATTTATATATGAACGGTATCAGCACCTTCTGGCCGTTCACCTTGTATGTGCCGTCATCGTTCTTTGCCATTGCGGCGTCGGAGACTTCCCAGATGAAATCCCACGTCAGGTCTTCGGGGATCTCATAGCCGAGCTTCTCGACCATATCCTTGTTGATATAGCACGCTTCGGATGACCGCATGTACGGGAGCGCGTAATACTCTCCCGAGAGCTGACATTCGCCGATATACTGAGGTATCAGCTCGTCAAATGACGGTGAATCGAATTTCACCAGACTTCCGCCGAGGCCGTATTCCGGGTCGTTCATCAACTCGTCAAGCTTCACGACGGTGTTTTCTCCCGTCATATATGTTGCGATATGGTCGGGATAGGTGATGCATACGTTCGGTGTTGTCTGGGTCGGGATATTCGTGATGACGTCGTTGTATATCTTGCCGTAATCGGTATAAAGGCGCAGATCGACCGTTATGTTCGGATATAACGCCTGAAAATCGGCAATTGCTTTGCGGTAGATATCCGTCTGGGTCTTGTTTGTGTCGTTCTTCGCCCAGAAGGTTATCTCGGTGTGCCGGCTCTCGTCAAAGCCGGAGGGCATCTCAAATGCCTCGGTCCTACGTGAGCCGTGACAGCCGGAAAGCCCGCTTATCAGAACAGCGCAGGCGGCTGTAAGAGCCGCAGCTTTTTTTATGGCTCTCATCCTTTTGTTCCTCCGGTCGAAACGCCTTCCATTATCTTCTTTCTGAATATTATGAATATCACGATCAGCGGTATCGAGATAACGACCACCGCTGCCATCATCGCGGGGATATTCTCACGCCCGAAGCCGTTTTCGCGTATCTCCTGTATGCCGTTGGATACGAGGAAGTATGCACTGTCATCGGTTATCAGGCGCGGCCATACATAAGAGTTCCAGCACTCTATCACTTTGAGTATCATTATCGTGATTATTGTCGGCCGGCATATCGGTACCATGACTTTGACCAGATATTTGAGGTCGGACGTTCCGTCAACTTTTGCAGCTTTGTAGAGCTCATCTGGTATCTGCTCGAAGTTTTCTTTCAAAAGATAGATGTAGAACACCGAAGTCACCGACGGCAGGATAAGACCGCTGAATGTATTGCGCATACCCATGTCGGTGATCGTCTGGAAATTCGTGATAATCACGAGCTCGTTCGGTATCATCATAAGCGACAGGAACAGCGTGAACACGAGGTTCTTACCTCTGAATGAGAGGCGTGAGAACGCGAATGCTGCCGGAACTATCACTATCATCATGAGCACGGTCGTTATCACCGTGAATATTATCGTATTCAGAAAATACTGTGCGAGCGGCACTGCGGTGAATGCTTCGGTATAGTTTTCGAGTGTAGGCTCGGTCGTTATGAATTTGGGGACATATTCCGAGTTGTATGAGCCGTAGCTTTTGACCGATGTCAGAAGCATCCAGTAAAACGGGAATACCACGATTATTGCCCATATCGACAGCAGAATATATACTATCACCGCGGTCACATGATGTGAGCCGGTCTTTCTTCTTTTTTTCTTTATTTCTTGTTCCATAATATCACCTGATAATGCAGAAACGTTTTTTCGTCAGTGAGTAAAGTTTTTTGGAAAGTGGGTCGTGGAATACCCTTTTGTTCCGCTAGGAGGTGGTAAAGAAGTTTTCCAAAAGCGCGCACGACGCGCGCATAAAGGAGAAAACTTCGAGTCACAAAAGGTTTTCCCCGATCTCAAGCGTGAGCGGCAGTCTAATAATGCACTTTCTTCTTGCTTATAAGCAGGTTAATGACCGTTATCGTGAGCACTATCACGAACAGTATCAGCGCTGCCGCCGACGCGTAGGACGGATATCCGCCGCTGTCGCCGTACAGCATATCATAGATATATCCGACTATCGTGTTCATTCCCGCAGCGTTGAGGTTTGTCCCGAACAAAGCCACAGCATCGCTGTACGCTTTGAACGCGCCGATAAATCCCGTTATCACCAGATAGAAGATCATCGGCGAGATCATCGGGAGCGTTATCCTCGTGAACATTCTGAAGCGTGATGTTCCGTCTATCCGAGCGGCTTTGTAATATGTGTCGTTCACGGACGCGAGCGCGCTCGTCAGTATCAGTATCTTGAACGGGAGCACCACCCATATCGTGTAGAAGCACAGCACGAACATCTTCGCCCAGTAAGGCCCGTCTATGAAATCCACCGATTCGCCGCCGAAAATGTTTATCAGCACATTCACAAGGCCGTCCGAATAAGCGGTCTTCTTGAACAGTATCATAAAAACGAGTCCTACCGCGAGCGTGTTCGTCACATACGGCAGAAAATATACCGTTTGGAACAGGTTGCGGAGTTTCTTTATCGAGCTCAGCCCAAGCGATATCAGAAGCGCCGTTATGGTGGAAAGCGGGACCGTTATTATAACGAGCAGGAACGTGTTTCTCAGCGCCTGCAGGAAGTACGGATCGTGCAGAACATACTCATAGTTGTATGTTCCCACATCGAAATATGTCTGGGACGCGGAATTATATCCCTCTTCAAACGAATAAATAAGTACGTCTATCAGCGGATATACCATGAAAACTCCGAGGAAGGCTATCGCGGGGAGCAGGTACAGCCACGCCTTGAGACCGTTTTTTTTCATCTGTCAGTCACCTTTCATTCTTTCGCGGCTTCAAAATCCACTCTTTCTTCGGTCTCTTTATCAAACAGATAGACCTTGTTTGGTTTGAGTGAGAAACGTACCTCTTTCGCACTCTCGTCAATGTTTATGTCGGAATCTATTATCGAGCGTATCGTTTCGCCTATGCCGGCGTAATGTGTTGACACGATGCTCTTGTCGCGGCCTGTGACCTCGACCGCGCGGAGCTTGCAATTAAGTCCGCCGTTTTCGTCGGGAATGAAACCTTCGGGGCGGATACCGATGTAAACATTGCGGTTTTCCTGCGGTTTTATCTTCATGACCTCGTCGTCGCCGATGAACACGCGGTCTTTTTTTACGCTTCCTACAAATACGTTTATAGCGGGAGTTCCGAGGAATTTCGCTACAAAAAGATTTTTCGGGTCGTCATAAACGCGCTGCGGCTTATCTATCTGCTGTATCTTTCCGTCCTTCATCACTACGATAAGGTCGGAAATGCTCATGGCTTCTTCCTGATCGTGGGTAACAAATATCGTGGTTACTCCCGTTTCGCGCTGTATGCGGCGTATCTCCTCGCGCGTCTGTAATCTGAGCCTTGCGTCAAGATTGGAGAGCGGTTCGTCGAGAAGCAGCACTCTCGGCGTCTTGACGAGCGCTCTTGCGATAGCGACACGCTGCTGCTGACCGCCGGAGAGCTCGCTCGGACGGCGCTCCATTAGTCCGTCTATCTGCACGAGCTTAGCGGCTTCGTATGCACGCTCCTGCATTTCGAGCTTGGACATCTTTTTATCGCCCTTGAAATTTTCGAGCGGGAACGTGATATTCTTCATTACAGTCAGGTGCGGATAGAGGGCGTAGTTCTGAAATACGAGTCCCACGCCGCGGTTTTCCGGCGGAAGATCGGTAACGTCCTCATCGTCGAAGAATATCTGCCCTTCAGTTGGCTCTTCAAGTCCCGATATCAGATTGAGGCAGGTGCTCTTTCCGCAGCCGGAGGGTCCGAGAAGTCCTATAAGCTGTCCGCTCGGTATCTCGAAATCGAAATTATCGACAGCGGTAACATCTGCGCCTTTTTTGCTGCGGCTCGGAAATTTTTTTGTCAGGTTTTTAAGAATTATTTTCATTTTCTGTCCCCTGTTTTTTTCTTACGAAATAATGTCTTGCAAGTGAGCGTGACAGTCCGTCGAGTCCCGGATAAAGTATTCGCTCGCTGATATTGAACTGGTCGAGCAGATCTCTTACCTGCCAGCGTATCTCCTTTTTGATTATGTACCGCATCGTGCAGTCGGTGCGTCTTTCGAGGAAATCCTCAATGTCGGAGATGCCGGACGGGATTATGGAGAAGAAAGAATACTGGTTGATTATGCGCTGATCTACCGACGGCGGCTCGATGTTCACGAACGCGTCCGCGCCCATATCTATATCGTACTGCTCGATGCTGTCCACCACAGAAGTCAGCGTATCTACCGTGAACACGAACATTCCGCCGCGTTTGAGCGCTTCGGTATAGCGCCGGGGGAGGTTCTTGTTCGCCGCCTTCATGTCGAAGCGCCATAAGACGCAGTCGCGTTTGTCGAGCTTGTCGAAGTTGTTTTCGGTGCAGGCAAAATGCAGCGCTATCAGCGGGGAATATGTCCAGTCGAGCAGGCGCGTCGGGAGGCCGTGGTGCTGGCCTATCATCATCTGTTTCCAGACGGACGCGCTTATCGAGGGGTCGTCTATGCAGGCGTATTTGGCAAAATTGCGGAGTATTGACGGTTCAAGCTCGCGGTGGAGCTCCTTGCAGTTAAGGCGCAGAGAAGTCGTCAGTCTGTATGAAGCGTCCGGCATACCGCGGTAGAAGTACGGGCTTCTGAGGCGGTTTATATCCTGGTTGAACTTCTGCTCTGAGATCAGCTTCATCACGCCGTCTATGCTGTCTATTACCACTGTTTCTATCATACTAACACCAGTTTTCGTATATATTATCGGGGATCATCAAGGACATTAACAGGTTCATCCTCTCGGCGTATTGTCCGTTGTTGCGAGCTTGCTGTAATCTGTAAAGTCCTTGATCTTCTTTCCGGCAGCGTTCCTGGTAACTACCGAGCCGTCATTACCGCTGATCGACGGGCTCCACTCAAATGAATTGCCGTCTGTGTCGGTAATTGTGATGATCACATCAGGCATTATCTCACTTACGTTGCACTTGACCAGAATCGGGCAGCCGTCGCCGCTGTAAACCGTATCTCCTTTTTTGAGCGTTGCGGTAGTTTCGTCAAGGGTGGCCTTGCTGACCTCGATCTTCATATCCTGCGAAACGGGAATTATCATGTACAGCTCTGTACCGTCTCCGGTCGTGAAGAAGTTCTGCTTTATCATCTCGTCCGTAAAATATATCTCGGTTGATGCGCCGGTGAGCTGAAGCAGGTCATGTATATAAGTTTCGTACTCAGCGGGATCGTTCGCGTCGCTCTGGATATAGCCGAGGAATCTTACGCCCAATACGGCGTCCTCTTTTCTCATTGCACTGCGCTGTACAAAGTAGTTGTCAAGCTGGGCTCCCTCATACGGTTTAAGATCGACTGTCTCGCCGTTCATATCTGTTCCGGCGGCTGTGAAGCGGTCAACGTCTATCCAATAGTCGCCGGGGGTATTGTCGCTTCCGATATAGCTGAAATGCACCTTTATCGTCTTGTCGGGGTTTATTTCGGCTTCACCGTCTCCCGGCATGAGATCTTTTGTTTTTGCAAAATATACTCTCGCCATTTCGATAAGCTCGTAATTGCTGTAGAATCTGAAGCCTTCATCTGTACCGTAGTATGTGAGAGTTTCCTTATTGCCGTTATCCCATGTGAAAACGCACTCGTTCTCGTTTGTCATGGTTACACCGGTGGTGATGAAATTGCCGGCTTCTGCCATTTCAAACTTACAGCTGTTCTCACCGAATTCATAGTTAAAACCGACGCCTATGCCCACATCCTGAGAGAGCACGGTGCCTGTGCCGTCGTTTTTGAATGTGTAATAGCTGTCTCCGTTGGCTCCTGTGGACCACCACACGCCGGTCTTGAGGCTGATCTTCGACGCTTCGGAGCTGCTGCCCGAGCCGGACTTTATCACAACATTTTCGGGAAGGACATAGAGATATCTTACGTCATACTCGCCCTTGCCGACTATACCGGTGATCTCGGCCTGAGCGTCCTCCGGGGGATAGTCATTCGCATCGGTCGAATCCACTATGTACCATGTAAATCCGCGCTTGGTGCCGTCGTCCTGGACCTGCATCATTGCGTTGCCGTTCATGCGTCTGCTCGTGATGCCCTCGCACTTTACGATCTTGCCGTCATACTTTCCCGACTGCATATCGTTCGTGAAATCGACTATCTGCGAGCCGCTCCCGAACGGTATAGTTACATCGACCTTGCTGTAGTCAGCTGTTTTCGGGTCGATATCAGAAGCTGCCGAAGCCGGAGCATCGTCCGGAGCAATGCTTCCGGATTCGTTCTGAGACGCGGGAGCCGCTGTTGTGCTGCTGTCGGCGCCGCCGGACTTTGTTTCGTTGGAGCTGCACGCCGAAGCACCGCAGATCACAGCTGCTGACACCAATGCGGCAAGCATTTTTCTGTTGATTTTTTCTGTCTTTTTCATTGCTGCCTCCTGTTGTTCTATGGCGTTTTTATTCTTTTTCGTTTATAATGTCGGTGATCTCGCTCTGCTTCTCTACGAAGCACAGGCCGTCCTCGCGATAAAGGACATACACCGGATCATTCTTCTCGATATCGGTATCATTTGCCGATACTGCATCAAAATCGTACTTTTTTCCTTTATATACAAGCTCTATTCGTCCGTAATCGTCACCGCCGATGCGCTCGGTGCAGACTGCCTCCATTCCGCCTATGTCAGTTTTTTCGTCAAGCTCATCGCCCGATATTCCGACAAAGAACGGCTTTATAAAATGCATCACGGTGAAATTCACGATACAGCCGAACATGACGCTCATCGGAAAGCTTACGAAAGGGTGGAGCCCGAGCAGCTTCATCACGATCCCGAAAATGCCGAACGCCGAGCCGTATATCGTCAGCATAGTTATGTTGTGCGGTATAAAATCTTCTATCGGTATAGTTTTACCTTTGATGTTATGCAGCCGCTCTTCCATTCCGAACGAGCGTATTTTCTCCATATACCGCAGTATCATATCCGCGGCGAACGATACTATGGAAATGACCGTTATCACGATATAGAAAGTCATTTTCCGCCGTCCTCTTTTTCGTCGGGATCATCCTTTATCTCGAACCTCAGCTTTCCGATGCGAAGGTCGTCGAGTGACTTTACGGTTATGAGAAAATCATCGGTCTCGATAGTATCTCCCTCTTTCGGTATCCGTCCGAACAGTTCGTATATCCAGCCGCCTATCGTGTTGCTGTCCGATTTTATCTCAAAGCGATCCTCAAAATAGCGGTTGAAGTCGTTCTGCGAGACTTCACCGCTCGTTTCGAACACTTTATCGTTTATGAACCTTATCGGCCTTTTTACCTCGTCGTTCTCGTCCCAGATCTCGCCGACAAGCTCCTCGATTATGTCCTCAAGTGTGACTATGCCCTCTGTGCCGCCGTACTGATCGACGACTACCGCGAGATGTATTTTTCTGCGCTGCATCTGACGAAGCACATCCGGTATCTTCATCAGTCCGGGCACAAATATCGTTTCCTCCGTCATATCGCGGACATAGAATGTTTCGCCCGACGCAAGGCGCTCGAAAAAGTCCTTGTGACGGACTATTCCTACTATGTGGTCTATGGACTTTTCGTACACGGGTATTCTGGAATATCCTTCCTTTAAAAACAGCTCGCGCATTTCATCTATGCCGGTGTTTATATCCGCTGCAACAATATTAACGCGCGGGGTTATAACTGCGGAAACGAGCGTTTCGTCGAATTCGAGCGCACTGCGTACAAGCTCGCTTTCCTGTTCTTCAAGCACTCCCTCGTCTTCGATCTCGTCGATGATCTGCATAAGTTCCTGCTCAGTCATGCTGACTTCTTCGCCCTTGCCGCGGAACAGGAATGACACGCCCTTCTGTATCAGCAGGAAGACTGCGGAGAAAGGCGTGAAAAGCAGCATCAGAACTGTCATGATGCCGCTCACCGCACACGCGAAATTCTCTGCGTGCAGTTTGGAAACAGTCTTCGGAAGTATCTCGCCGAAGATCAGAACTATCACCGTTACTGCAACTGTAGATATGAGTGTTCCTCTGCTTCCGAACAGCTCTATGCACAATACGGTAGCGAGCGATGAGGTGAGGATATTAACGATATTGTTGCCGATAAGTATAGTGGTCAGCGTCTTGTCGTAGCGTCCGATTATTTTCAGCGCGCGCTCAGCCCTCTTTGAACCGTTTTCAGCACGGCTCCTGAGACGGATCTTGTTTGCGCCGGTGTAAGCAGTTTCGGCTGCGGAAAAGAACGCTGATGTGAAAACAAGTATTATAAGAATGACTAACGTTCGTATGTGGTCTTCCATTTTATTTCCCTTAAAAATATCTTTTTTGACCTCGACATGGGAGTCAAAAGTGCAAAATCATACTTTAATATTATACCACATAACTGTCTGAAAGTCAATACTTGCGCGGTTGTGCGGCAGCACGGGCGGACTTTTCAAAATTAAAATCTGTCGCATTAAAGTGGTTGACAAGCAGCGCTTTTATGTGTTATAATACATAGGTAAAAAAATCAACCCCTTTTCAATGTTAATCAGAAAGGATAAAAAAATGAGCGAGATCCCTTACAAAACCTATCTTAACGAAGACGAGATGCCTAAACAGTGGTACAATATGCGTGCCGACATGAAGAACAAGCCCGCACCGCTGCTCAATCCCGGCACTCACCAACCCATGAGCGTCGAGGAGCTCTCCGGCGTGTTCTGCACAGAACTCGCAAAGCAGGAGCTCAACGATACCGACCCGTTTATCGACATTCCCGACGAGATACTGAGTTTCTACAAAATGTACCGTCCCTCGCCGCTTGTAAGAGCGTACTGCCTTGAAAAAGCACTCGGTACTCCCGCTAAGATATACTATAAATTCGAGGGAAACAACACCTCCGGAAGCCACAAGCTCAACAGTGCTATAGCACAGGCTTACTATGCTAAAAAGCAGGGCCTGAAAGGCGTTACTACCGAGACCGGAGCAGGTCAGTGGGGGACCGCGCTTTCAATGGCGTGCGCGTATCTCGGACTTGACTGCAAGGTATACATGGTAAAGGTTTCCTACGAGCAGAAGCCGTTCAGACGCGAGGTTATGAGGACCTACGGTGCTTCCGTTACCCCGTCGCCTTCACCGACAACAAATATAGGCAAGAAAATACTTGAAGAATTTCCCGGCACTACCGGAAGTCTCGGCTGCGCTATTTCTGAAGCGGTCGAAGTTGCTACAAGCACAGAGGGATACCGCTATGTGCTCGGCTCGGTGCTCAACCAGGTACTGCTGCATCAGTCGATAATCGGACTTGAAGCAAAAGCTGCGTTTGACAAGCTCGGCGTTAAGCCTGACGTAATCATAGGCTGCGCAGGCGGCGGCTCTAACCTCGGCGGACTTATTGCTCCGTTCATGGGTCAGAAGCTCCGCGGGGAAGCAGATTACAGATTCATTGCTGTAGAGCCCGCGAGCTGCCCGAGCTTCACAAGAGGCAAGTATGCGTATGACTTCTGCGATACCGGAAAGGTTTGCCCGCTCGCTAAGATGTACACTCTCGGAAGCGGATTCATCCCGTCTGCGAACCATGCGGGCGGTCTGCGCTATCACGGCATGAGCAGCACTCTCTCGCAGCTTTATGACGATAAGCTCATGGAGGCTGTTTCCGTTGAGCAGACAAGCGTATTTGAAGCCGCTCAGAAGTTTGCGAGAACAGAGGGAATACTCCCCGCACCGGAGAGCAGCCATGCTATTAAGGTCGCTATGGACGAGGCGATGAAATGCAAGGAGACCGGCGAAGCGAAGACAATTCTCTTCGGCCTTACCGGTACAGGTTATTTCGATATGGTCGCTTATCAGAAGTTCAACGACGGCGAGATGACCGATTATATCCCGACAGATGAAGGGCTCGCAAAGAGCTTTGCAACTCTCCCGCAGATGTAATCAAGATCACCAAACCCCCAACCCCCTTCCCTCAAGGGAAGGGGGTTATTTTTGTTTTTTATGTGGGGAGCAAAGCTCCCCACTTATAGGAATAATTCTCCCCTTCCCTACGGCAGGAAGCCGTACAGAAGGTTTCCAAAAGCGCGCACGATGCGCGCATCAGAGAAACCTTCGATTTAGTGGGAGGGGCCGGGGGTAGGGCTCTGCAAATTATGATTTGATTGTAATATTCGAGCGTTCGCACTTGCCCCATTCGCCTTTGGTATAATCATACGTAACGGCGCTTTCGACAACATAATTTCCGGAAACATTCGCGCTGAACATATATGAAGCGTTTCCGTCCTTGTCGGTGTAGATACGTACAAGCTGACCCTCGTTCGAGCACCAGCCGTTTACGCTCTTCGCAAATCTTCCGCAGCACGGGATAACATCATACACAAGGCTGTACGGCGCCGCGTGGATCGTAACCGTCATTTCCGAACCTGCGGTGCTGCTGCCGGTAATCTGCTTTGTTACGCTGAGCGTGGGAGTCTTGCTGTTCTCGCTGATCTTTCCGATATAGCGCACAAGCGTGTATACCGAGCCGGATGTTACTTCAAAGCCTGCGTTTCTGAACTGCTTCTCGGTCATCACTATCGTGGTCGGGAAGTGTCTGTTCAGCTTTACAGTCTGTTTTGCGCCGTTCAGCATGTATGAAACTACTGCGTCGCCCTGTACCGAAGGAACATAGTTCCTGAGATAAACAACAAGCTGCAGCGCGTAGAGATCATACTTTGTAGCATCCGATGTCAGATATCTCGCAAAGCATTCAGCCTCGGGAAGATCTATCACGGAAGCTGTGATGAGAGCTGCCGCGGTGAGCTTCTGGCCGCCGTCGGCGTCTATCCACGCCTTTATTTTTCCGTCTGCGTCCTTTTCGGTCTTTATCTCGGGAACATACTTCATATAGACTTCGTATGCTCCTCTGTAATCGCCGCTCAGAGCGAACGCCGCCGACAGATATATACCGCTTTCGGCAGTCTCGACCTTGCCACTGTTATAGAGAGCATTCAGCTCACCGAGCACAGGCTCGCCAAGTGCTGCAAGCGCCATATAATCCATGCAGATGTCAGTCATGGAAGCGTTTCCGGCAAGCTCTGCATAGAAAGCGTCCTTTACTGCATACCTGCTCACCGCTTCGGGAAGCGCCGCACATATCAGCGCGGTGATCTCGTTGTCCTGAGCCGCTGCAGGAAGCTGTTTTGCGAAACCCTCGGACGTTTCTCCGATGAACGCGCGCACAAGATCTTCTTCCGTAATGTACCCGAGTTCCATTTCCGCAAACGCCGAAGCCATTCTCATGTCGAGGCTGTCGCCGTAATAGCACATCAGATCATAAAGTATCTCGGTGCAGAACATATATTCCTTATCAAAGAATGACAGACGTATCGGGTATTTCGTAGGTTCAATGCCGGAAAGCTCATTTATCTCCGCACCCTTTACGATGTATGTTTCAAGAAGGGTGTCAGTAACTGTTATCGGCATTTCCACAGCGTCCGAGCCGCCCGAGTTGGAAGCTCTGAACGTAACGGTATAGCTGCCCTTTTCGAGCTTGCCGAAATTCGCAGTCTCCTTGGGCGAGATGCTCTTTGTCTGTTCCACGCCGTTTCCGGTGAGCTTAACGCTGATCTTTCCGCCGCTTTCGAGTCCCGCGCAGTTCGCAGATACCGCTATATCATCGCCCTCAACGAATTCCTTCTGCATTATGGGCGTGATGAACAGAGAACGTGTCGTAACTATCGGCATCTTCGCAGTACCCGCGTACAGGCGTTCGCTTCCGTCATCGTACAGCGCAAGCATCGTCACACGCCATGTTGTGAGATTGTCGGGCATCTCTATCGTGAATACCGCGTTTCCGTTATTGTCGGTGACTGCACTTTCAAAGAAGGCTGTATCACGGAAATCACGTCTTACCGAATCAGAGCCTCCGCCGCCCTTCGCTCCGTCGTTCATTTCGTCCGAAGCGTGCTGTATATAGCTTATATACTGTGTAACTTCCGGATAATCTATATATGCATAGATGCCCTTCAGTATATTGACATACTGATCTTCTATCGCAAAAGCAGCCTCGTCAACAATGCTCATGTGTACGACAGCGTTGCTCAGTGCCTTTCCGTCCTTGTCGGTCGCTTTCACCGTTATCTTCACGGTGTCGCCCGCGTCATATTTGTCTTCATCGCTCGACGCTTCAAGCGTTATATTGCGCTCGTCCGGGTCGAATTCCAGCACGCCGGTGACAAGCCTGTAAACGTGCTTGCCGTCAAAATATGCTCCCGCATACTTTGCGTCAGGTATAAGGTCTCTTGTCCCGTCGATCGTAACAATGGTATTGTCGTCAACGGACTTCACGCTGCACGATACGAAATCGCTCTTGTATATAGCCAGCAGGAGCTGTCCGTTCACAGATGTATCCGGGTCACTGCATACAAGCTTGAAGTTCTTATTCTCACCCTCGGTGAAATATACAGTGCCGCCGTACCACGCAGTATAGTCATTCTCACTCTCCGAATCGAGCATGAACATCTTTGCTCCGGCCTGTATGCGGTAATAGTAGAGATCCGAGTTCTCCTTGTATCCGGGCGCATACAGAGTGAGTTCCATTTTAACATCTCTGTAGCTGGAGTCCTTATACTTGATCGTTACCTGATAATATCCGTTCGTGTCGTCTATCGGAAGATTTTCAAGGATAGCGCCGTTCGCGCCCGTGCTTACACGATAAGACCCAACGAACGCTTCTTTGTACTCATAGTTATAGATCGGAACATTCTTCTTTTCGATGTAGTCATAATACGAATCGACTTCGGTCCTTTCCGACCAGTGATGCGTTATTGAAACATCGACCTTGGCGTCACATGCGGCACCTTTGAGTATCTCATAGCTGTCGTCGCCGGGGCCGCTGTACCAGTATTCATAATCCTTGCCCTTGCGGTACTTAAGGAACTCCTCTGTTTTGCTGAGATCCATTTTGTACGCGTTCAGCTTTAGCGTGCGGTTATCCTTGTCGTAGTCGTACTGGAGCATAACATCTCTGTAGAACGCAGGAATAGATTTGTAAACATAACCGTATGTGTTCTCAATGCCGGTTATCATGTAGTAGAACGAAGCCGAGCTGAGATGCCAGTCTGACGAGTCGCTGCCCGAAAGCACTTCTGTTTTGACAGTGCCGTCCTTTCCGGTGGTCAGATATTCGTCGGAATCGTATTTGCTGCCGTCCTTCAGTTTGATTCCCTCTGCGGGAGTTCCCTCATAGAACGACGCCTTCAGAGTTATCGGAACAGGAGTCTCCTGCGGGAACAGCACATAGTCCGGCGTCTCCATATCGAGAACGTAAGTGGGCTTCTCATATTCCCTTATTGAGATATAAGTGTCCTTGAGCACATATTCGTCACACAGGAGCGATAATCTCCACGCAGAGCCGTGATCCTTGAGTTTTATCTCCGTCGAGAAAGTACCGTCAGCCGCGAGTACAACATCCGTTATCTCGCTCTCCGAAAGTCTGACCGCTACTCCGTCCGGAAGAGGCGTATTGTAGGATCTCGGTATGACCGCACCCCAGACATGTATTGTATCGGTAGGAAGATATGCCGATCTGTCAGTATAGATATATGAATAATACAGATCTTCATATTTCATGTCTTCGGTTCCCGAAAGCACTATGCAGTCTATATATCTGCTGCTGCCGTTCTCAATGCTCAGAACGGATCTGCCTCCCTCACCGGCTGTATTTATTTTTACTGTGCCGTCGCTGCCGACTTTTCCGGAATATTTCTTCCCGGATACTTCGAGCGTGACGGAAGCGCCTTCTGCCGGCTTTCCGGTCTCAGTGCTGTTCACGAAGAATATGTTCTCCTCGCCGAGGCTCATAGCATATACCGACAGAGGCGAAACTTCGAGCAGATACTGCAGCGACTCGCGTGAACCGGCGAGCGTTATATCCGCGACATAATACCCTTGCGCAAGATCATCCGGCAGGAGTATGTAGCTTTCTGTCGAACCTTCGCGTGTAAACGGCTGTTCTTTCGACGAGAACACCTCGGTAAGTCCGGAAACATCGGTTTTCGCGTCATCGAACCTTCCTGCATCGGCGCGCGCCTTGACAGCGGCATAATATGCGTCAGCACCGGCGAAGCTGTAAAGGTGTGTCTCAAATGTCGGGAAATTCTCAAGAAGCTCCCACGAAAGCTCTATCTGCACGCACGCCTTGTCGTCGGGAATGAACGACTCAGAGAAGCCGCTCGACGAGCTCTGCGTATAGAACGAAGCGCCGTCATTCACCGAGCCGGTGCTGAACGAGAAGGTATAGTCCTCGACAAGCTCTTTTCCGAGCGCAGACTTAAGCCCCTTCTTCACAGAAACGGTATAGATCTGTTCGTACTTCATACCTTCCGTCGGAATAAAGTAGAGCGTTTTGCCGCGCGTCTCTACCTTTCCGCTTACGTTCGGCGCTACGGAAATGAACTTATCAATTCCGTTTTCCGCTATCGCTTCTGTAAATGTTATCTCAATACCTGTTTCGGGATTAACATACTGTTCCCCATCTGCGGGATAAACCTTATCAATGACAAATTCCTGCTCTGTCTCAAAAGCCCAGCTGTCGCAGACGTTGCCCTCATTGTCAAGCGCGAGGAATTTCACGACAACTCCCGATTCTACCGGCTTTTCGCTTCTGAGGACAAACGAACCGGCGGACTGTTTTTCAAGAGTAAATGCGTTGATATCAGTGAGCCTGATATGCTCTCTGAGTTCGCTCTCATCTATATCCTTCGAGGTGCTTAACTTAAGTTTCAGTATTCCTCTGCTCTGCGTCTCATCGTCACTTATCTTCTCGGCGGCGGAAACTATGCTGTTTCCGGCCAGATAACGCTTCACACTGCCCTGTTCAGGCATCGGCATATCCGGTGCAGTACCCGTGACACCTGTTACGCCTGGCTGTTCTGATATCGTTGCAGCAGCTGTTGTGGTGGTAATATCAGGATCTGATGTAACGACATTGTTCTGTCCAATAAGCTTAGGCAGAAAAATAACACCAGCTACGGCTGCGGCGATCAGCGCCGCTCCGGAAACTATACCGGCTATCATTCTGGCAGGTTTCTTTTTGACCGGGACGGGCGCTGCGGGAGCCTGACCGTCCGCTGCGGGAGCATTCCCCGCAGAAGCCGAGCGCCTTGCGGCTGCCTCTTCAATAATATCGGCATCTACACCGCTGAGAGCGTCGGATATATCTTCTTTTCTCATATTCTTCCTCCTTCAGACTTTGAAGCCCTGATCTTCAAGATATTTTTTCAATCCTTTTCTTGTACGTAAAAGCGAGCTCTTGATCTTTGACTCCGTATAACCGAAGTCAGCGGCTATCTCACTTATAGAGTCACCGAAATAATATCTGCACATGAATATGCTTCGCGCTTCCTGCTTTACAGTGCGAAGATATGCGCTGATTGTGCCGGCGAGCAGCCCGAGATCTACATGCTGCTCCACGGTATCGGAAGACGAGACGCAATCCGCAAGCTCGTCGAGCGACATTGCGTACTGCGAGGGCGCACGCATTTCGGCGTTGCGCTTTCTGAGCAGAGTGATAGAGATGTTGCGGACAAGCGCTCCGAGATAAGTCGAAAGCTTTGACGGAACAGCAGGCGGGATCGACTCCCACGCTTTATAATATGTATCATTCACACATTCTGCGCTGTCCTCTCCGCTTCCGAGGATATTACAGGCTATCTTATACAGATAAGCGCCATACTTGTTCTGCGTTTCGCGCAGAGCATTCTCGTTCCGAGACATAAACATGGATATTATTTCATTGTCTTCCATATATTTTCCTCCATATATATAAACGTAAAAAATTGCGTCAGGTCGCGCGGCAGAGAAAATTTTTCTTTGTTTTTTCCGGATATTTCTATACCTTTCATATTATAGCATTATTCTAATCAGATTTCAATACATACAGACAAAAACAGCGGACATTCGATCTGTCCGCTGTTTCTTGTCACATAACCCTCGCGGTCTTATCGCCGCGGTGAAATATCAGCGCGACCAGAAGCGCGAATATAACCGCCGCAGTTATACCGCCTGCGCAGGCTTCAAGACCGCCTGTCATCGCGCCGATAAGTCCGTCGCGCGTTACGGCTTCTCTCACGCCTTTAGCAAGATTATATCCGAATCCCGTCAGCGGGACCGTTGCACCTGCGCCCGCAAATTCCACGAGCGGCTCATATACGCCGACCGCTCCGAGCACGACTCCCGACACCACGTATGTTACAAGGATCCTTGCCGGAGTCATCGCCGTCAGGTCGATCAGTAACTGTCCAATGGCGCAGAGAGCACCGCCTATCAGAAATGCCCATAAATAGCTCATTTTTTCACCCCTCCCCCTGCCCCTCCCCTTGAGGGGAGGGGGGCTTTTTTGAGGGGGCTTCGCCCCCTCAAACTCCCCGCTTTACCGCATCGGAGTCATTTTTTGAAATACTTGCTCCACTATTACGTCTGATTCCCGCATATCCACACAGCATGCGAGATACCGGGAATACTCTCTCCCTGCTGCACCAGCGTGGTTGACATAAGAGCACCTGTAGCCGCGAACAGCACATTCTTCAGCGCCCCGCTTTTTATCTGCGGAAGTATGTGTCCGCAAAGCACCGACGCGCTGCACCCGCAGCCGGAACCGCCTGCGTGAACATCCTGCCTTTCACGGTCGAAGATCATCATTCCGCAGTCGTTTGCACGTTCTCCGAGGTCGACACCGTCCTGCATGAACAGGTCGCGCAGAAGTCCGCTGCCGACATATCCGAGATCGCCTGTCAGTATGAGGTCATAATCTTCGGGGGCTGTGCCGGTATTCTCAAAATGCGTTTTTATAGTATCGTACGCCGCGGGAGCCATTGCAGCTCCCATATTGTTAGCGTCCTTTATGCCCATATCAATGACCGTGCCTATCGTTACCGCTTTCACATACGGCGGTCCGGCATGATCTCCGACTATTGCGCAGCCGCTCGCGGTTGCAGTCCACTGGGAAGTCGGGGGACGCTGCCCGCCGTAGGTCTCCGGGAATCTGAACTGCCGCTCCGCCGAGCAGAAATGCGACGATGTCATAGCAAGATCAAGCGTTCCCGGGTGGTCGTCGGCAAACACCGACGCGAGCGCGAGTGATTCCGCCATAGTTGAACACGCTCCGTACAGTCCGAGAAAACGTATGCCGTTGTTTCGCATATTGTATGCCGAGCTTGTACACTGATTGAGCAGGTCCCCCGCAAACGCAAAAGTGATGTCGCTTATCGAAAGTCTGCCCTTTATGAGAGCCTGTTCCATCGCACGCTGCTGCAGCCGGCTCTCGGACTTCTCCCATGTTCCCTCGCCGAAGGTCGAATCTTCGCTGACATAGTCGAAGCAGCTCCCGAGAGGGCCCTCGCCCTCCATTCGCCCGGCAGCCGAGCCGTATGCGACTATCGACGGCATAGTATCAAGCATTATTGTTCCGTTTTTCAAGAATCTGCTCATTTCGGTTCCTTTCTCAGCCGTTCTGCACCGCAAAAAGTATTATCCCGTATATCGCCGATGCGGCAAGACCGTAAACTATCACCGGTCCCGCGATTATGAATATCTTCGCTCCGACGCCGAGAACATATCCCTCTGTCTTGAATTCAAGCGCCGGCGACACCACAGCGTTTGCAAATCCGGTTATAGGTACGAGGGTCCCCGCGCCGGCGTGCTTTGCGAGCTTGTCGTACAATCCGAATCCTGTGAGCACCGCACTTAAGAACACCAGCGTCACAGATGTCAGCGTTCCCGCGATCGCCTCATCTCCGGTAAGATATTTATAAGCGTCAAGCAGCCCCTGACCGGCGCAGCAGATAAGACCGCCTACCAGAAACGCCATAGGCACTGTCCTGTACATTTTCGTATTCGGCGAATGCAGCTTTGTGAGCCTGCTATATTCGTTTTCCGTCATTTTCATAACATCATTTCCTTTCATTCCGGAATGTTGTATCGTTATTTTCTGCGATAAACACGGATTTATAAAAGGAAAAAGTTTGAAAATATGTTTACCCACCCCGCGCCCCTCATGTTAGCTGCCGAACCCTCATTTTTCGGTCTTCCGAAGCCGCTCTGTATGCCGATGACAAAAAAATTTTAAAAAACTATTGACAACAGAGAAAAAAAGTGATATATTATGTTTAGCACTCAAAGAGATAGAGTGCTAACACTCAGACAACAAGACTGCTAAAAGTTCAGGATATTCCGAAAGAGGGCGGTGGAATGGAGAAGCGTGCGTACAAAATACTTGATATAATAGTTGACGAGTATATCCGTACCGGCGAGCCTATCGGTTCAAAGACCGTGCAGGAGCTGCTCGACGTGAAAGTCTCCTCCGCTACCGTCAGAAACGAAATGGCGTCGCTCGAACAGCAGGGACTGCTCGAACACCCGCACACATCGGCAGGAAGAGTCCCCACATATAAGGGGCTCCGGCTGTATATAAGCCGCCTTGCACAGCAGCAGCTGCCAGAAGAGGATAAACAGAAAATAGACGACATCTTTGAAGAATTCGATGGCATGACCGACGAGGTCATAATCGAAAACGCGGCAAGAGCACTGTCCGAGTTCACGAACTGCGCAATAGTTTCCGCAAACGATTCAAACAAATTCTCGGTGATAACAAAGGTCGAAGTCATACCGACCGGACGCAGAATGTACGTTCTGATGATGATGACATCCGGCGGCGGCGTAAAGAACCGCGTATGCAGACTATCATTTGACCTGACGAACGATCAGGTCGATTTCTTCCGCGATTTCGTCAATAAGAACCTCGAAGGCGTGAATATCAGCGAACTGTCGGACGAATATATCGATAACCTGTCCGCAGCGCTCGGAAGCTACGTTATGACGCTCTCTCCCCTGCTCAAAGGAATAGCTGATCTCTCTGCGGATATGATAAGCGAGAGAGTCCATATCGAGGGCGAGGAAAACCTTATAGAATGCCCCGAGCTCAAAGGCAACGAGATAGCTAAGGTGCTGAGGCAGAAAGAAGCGCTCACAGCGGCGTTTGACAATACGTTCTCCGGAATAAACGTGCTGTTCGGAGAAGAGAGCGAAACGTTCGTCATCTCGAATTCGAGCATGATAACCGGAACATTCAGCAAGGACGGAGAAAACGCAGGCGGATTCGGCGCAATAGGCCCGATGAGGCTCGAATACAAGAAGATAATCCCTTATATAGAATATTTCACTAATAAAGTTTCGGATATGATCTCAAGAGATCGCGGCTGTCCGGAAGGAGATGATATAAATGAAACTAAGGAGGAAAAGAAAGATGGGTCATGAAAAAAATGAAGACGAGTTATTAGAAGAAAAAGAAGAAGGACTTCCGGAAAATGACAAAGACGAAGACAAGGACAGCGAAAGCGCATCCGATAATCAGTCAGTCGAAGTCATAGAGCCGGAGAAAGAAAAGAAAGAAGACGAAGCCGCAAAGCTGAAAGATCAGCTTATGCGCACAATGGCGGAGTACGACAACTACCGAAAGCGTACCGCGAAGGAAAAGACCGAGATGATGCCGGATATCACGGCAAGAGTGGTCACGGAGTTTCTTCCGGTGCTCGACAACCTCGAAAGAGCGCTTGCCGCGGACTGCTCGGACGAGAGCTACAAAAAAGGCGTGCAGATGATATATGATTCGTTCATCGAAACACTCGACAAGCTCGGTGTCGAAAAGGTCCCGACAGAGGATTTCGACCCCTCGATGCATCAGGCGGTACAGCAGGTCCAGAGCGACGACCACGATACCGGAAAGATCGTCACAGTGTTCCAGAACGGCTACCGTCTCGGAACAAAAGTGCTGAGATTTGCAATGGTATCAGTCGCACAGTAGCAGTGAGATTTGTCGCTGACGCTTGAGATTTGGGGCTCCGCCCCAAACCCCGCTCCTTTTCGAACGCGAAAAGGAGCAAAAGCGAATCGCTTCGCAATTTATACGCGAAGTCAAATCTTAAAAGACATTTCAATAATAAAAATAAATCTTTAGGAGGCAATTATTATGGGAAAGATCATAGGCATAGACCTCGGAACCACTAACTCGTGCGTATCCGTTATAGAAGGCGGCGAAGCCACCGTCATCACAAACAGCGAAGGAAGCAGAACAACTCCTTCCGTAGTAGCGTTCACAAAGGATGGCGAGAGACTCGTAGGTCAGCTCGCAAAGAACCAGGCTGTAACCAACCCGGAAAGAACGATAATCTCCATCAAGCGCCACATGGGAAGCGACTATAAGGTAGATATCGACGGCAAGAAGTATACACCTCAGGAAATATCCGCGATGATACTCCAGAAGCTGAAAGCAGAGGCAGAAAGCTACCTCGGCGAAAAAGTAACCGATGCGGTAATAACCGTTCCTGCTTACTTCACCGACTCGCAGAGACAGGCAACAAAGGATGCCGGCCAGATCGCAGGACTGAAAGTTGACAGAATCATAAACGAGCCTACAGCTGCAGCTCTCGCATACGGCATAGACAAGGAAAACGATCAGAAGATCGTCGTATATGACCTTGGCGGCGGTACATTCGATGTGTCCGTTATCGAAATAGGCGACGGCGTTCAGGAAGTTCTCGCTACCGCCGGAAACAACCACCTCGGCGGCGACGACTTCGACCAGAGAGTTATCGACTACCTCGTATCCGAGTTCAAGAAATCAGACGGAACAGACCTGCGCAACGACAAGTTCGCTATGCAGAGACTGAAAGATGAAGCTGAAAAGGCGAAGATAGCACTTTCCAACTCCACTTCCGTAAATATCAATATCCCTTATATCACAGCAGACGCTACCGGTCCGAAGCACCTGAACGTATCTCTCACAAGAGCTAAGTTCAACGAGCTCACCGCAGACCTCGTAGAAGCAACAATGGGACCGCTGAAACAGGCGGTAAGCGACAGCGGACTCAAGCTCAGCGAGATAGATAAGATCCTGCTCGTCGGCGGTTCTACAAGAATACCCGCAGTTCAGGAAGCAGTAAAGAGTTACCTCGGCAAAGAGCCGTTCAAGGGCATCAACCCCGATGAGTGCGTTGCAATGGGCGCAGCTCTCCAGGGCGGCGTTCTGAACAAGGAAGTGACCGGACTCCTGCTGCTCGATGTTACGCCTCTGTCACTCGGTATCGAGACTCTCGGCGGTGTATGCACGAGAATGATCGAGAGAAACACAACTATCCCTACCAAGAAGACTCAGGTATATTCCACCGCAGTAGATAATCAGCCCAGTGTTGATATCAACATTTTACAGGGCGAGCGTGAATTCGCAAAGGACAACAAGTCCATAGGCACATTCCGTCTCGACGGCATCGCTCCCGCTCCGAGAGGAGTTCCTCAGATCGAGGTAACATTCGATATTGACGCGAACGGTATCGTAAATGTTTCCGCAAAGGACCTCGGCACAGGCAAGGAGCAGCATATAAGCATCACGGCTTCCTCCAACATGAGCAAGGAAGATATCGACCGCGCAGTTAAGGATGCCGAAGCGTATGCTGCAGAGGACGCCAAGAAGAAGGAAGAGATCGACACCCGCAACGAAGCCGATCAGATGGTATATCAGGTCGAGAAGTCGATGAACGATTTTGGCGATAAGGTAACACAGTCCGACAAGGATGCCGTTAACCCGAAGCTCGACGCGCTGAAGGAAGCTCTCAAGGGCAGCGACATCAACGCGATCAAGAATGCGAAGGAAGAACTCCAGAAGGCGTTCTACGAAGTCGCTCAGAAGGTATATCAGCAGACAGGCGCACAGCCGGGCGCAGCTCCCGAGCCGGACGTTTCCGGACAGGGCTCTTCAATGGGCGGCGGCTCAAACGATGACAACATCGTTGACGCTGACTATAAGGACGCGAATTAAGCGGAACTCAACAGAAATAATGTATAATGAAAAGCACGGTGCTGCCGGGAAATTCCCGACAGCACAATGCTGTAATTTAAAGGCAGAATATTTTCTGCCCGTCCGGAGCATAAACTTCGGAGCAAGGGGGTAAGTATGGCAGAAAAACGTGATTATTATGAGGTCCTGGGAATACAGAAGGGCGCGTCTGACGAAGAGATAAAGAAAGCATACCGCCAGATGGCGAAGAAGTATCACCCCGATCTGCACCCCGACGACCCTGAAGCTGCCGAAAAGTTCAAAGAAGTGAACGAGGCGAACGACGTTCTGTCCGATCCTCAGAAGCGTCAGAGATACGACCAGTTCGGTCACGCAGGCGTTGACCCGTCATACGGAGCGGGCGCCGGCGGCTACGGCGGCGGATTCGGCGGGTTCGGCGGATTTTCGTCCGGCGACGGCATCGACCTCGGTGATATATTCGATTCATTCTTCGGCGGCGGAATGGGAAGCCGTTCGTCGTCATCGAACCCGAACGGACCAAAACGCGGCTCCGATATCTCAACAAGCTACACATTGAATTTCATGCAGGCGTGCAAGGGTTACTCCGCGTCTATCGATGTCAGCCGCTCCGAAGTCTGCGACACCTGCAACGGCAGCGGCGCCAAGCCGGGAACTACCGCAAAAACGTGTACGGAGTGCAACGGCACCGGTACGATACGCTTCAACCAGAGAACACTTTTCGGAACAATGGCCTCAACGCGCCCGTGTACAAAATGCTCCGGCAAGGGCAAGATAATAACCGACCCCTGCCAGACCTGCCGCGGCACGGGCCGCGTACAGAAGCGCCAGACGATCAATGTCAATATCCCCGCCGGTATAGACGACGGCCAGATACTCCGCGTCGCCGGGCAGGGCAACATGGGTCAGAACGGCGGTCAGCGCGGTGATCTCAACGTCCGCATAAGCGTAAAGAAGGACCCGCTGTTCGAGAGAAAGGGATTTGATGTCTGGACAGAAATTCCGATAACATATTCTCAGGCAGTGCTCGGAGATGAGATAACCGTTCCGACAATAGACGGCAATGTTACTTATACGGTACCGCCGGGAACACAGCCCGATACGGTGTTCAGACTCCGCGGAAAGGGCATACAGAAGCTCCAGCGCGAGGGCAGAGGCGACCAGCTCGTAAAAGTAACGCTCGAAGTCCCCAAAAATCTGAACAAGAAGCAGAAGGATGCGCTCGTGGCGTTTTCCGAACAGCTCACCGAAAAGAACTACGAAAAACAGACCGGCTTTGTGAACAGACTCAAAAAGTTCACAGAAGATCTGAAAAAAGGCTTCGGCATGTGAGATTTTGCCGCTGCGCTCGAGACTGGGGGAACCCTTTTCTGAAGAAAATGTTCTCCCCCAGACCCTTTTCCAAAAAACTTTACATATTATTTCTTATCACAGAAAAGACTATAATCTTTTCGGAATATAACAACAAAGCCCGCACAGCTGATCTGTGCGGGCTTTCATTATGCTATCTTTTCGGTTTTATCGCCGTATATCTCTTCAAGATCACTTATAGCTGCGTTATGCAGCCTTGTGATGTGGCGCGAGGTATATCCGAGCTTGTCCGCTATCTGCTCCCAGGTCTCATGCAGTATGTATCGGCGCTCAATGACCGCGCGGCTGGTATTGTCTTTGAGCAAAGCGGCTATGCCCATTATCTGTTCCTTAAGATCAACAAGTCTGTCTATCTCCTTGTCGATACGGATCTCAAGATCAGCTATCTTCGCTGCATTTTTCCCCACCTTGTCGGAATAGGTCCCCTTCGGGCGGGAAATATCGTTTCCGCTTATCCGCGCCGTGCATTTCTCGGACAGTGCCCTGAGCTGGGCTATCTCTTCAAGATACAGGTTGATCCTGTCGTCGATCTCCCTGTGCGACGCAAGAAGTTTTTTAACGTCCATAATTTCCTCTCCTGACATTAAGTTAAATTGTTACTTTCACGACACATAAGGGACAGATCAGAAGATCTCCCGCCTCGTATGCCGAATCGCCGTCGTACAGCTCTCTTCCGCATATCCTGCACACCGCTCGCATCACTGCGATGTCGCTGCTCCGGCAGCTTCCGCATATATCGGACGAGATACAGTCGGGCTCATACATCCTCGACGGCTCTTCTCCGTAATGTCCGCAATTTCTGCACCTGTACAAGCATCCTCCTTTCCGTTTCTATCGGGGTGTCGAAACTTCGTTGCATTTCTGGGACAATCTCATAATAGCACTAATTGTCCCGAAAGTCAACCATTTAAACAAGATTTTTTTAAAACTTGTCGATTGTTGTTGCATTTTTGGGATATATGTGTTATAATAGCGACAGACAAGCGTAATGAGCACTAATACAGCGTTTCTGCACGATCCGGTAGGGCCAGGGTGAATGAAAAGCCAAAAGATCCCTCCGCCTTTGAGGAAACGGGGCAATAGGTAAGGTGATATACTATGAATAAAATACTCGCATCTGACAGGATAAGTCTTCGCAGAAAAGAACTCAGGCTCTCATATCAGGAGCTTGCCGACAGAACGGGCATCAGCAAATCAACTCTCCAGCGCTATGAGACCGGCGGTATAAAGAACATACCGCTCGAAAAGCTCGGCGTACTTGCAAAAGCGCTCGAAACCACGGAAATGTACATTCTCGGCAAGCCCGAATCCGGGAACGCCGAGCCTATAAGCACAGGCGTATATGAAATACCCGTATTCGACAGCGTGAGCGCGGGCTTCGGGGCGTATGCTGACAGTCAGATCGTGTGCTTTATCCCGACATATATAGATCGTCCGGCTGAACACGGCGAATATCTGTGGATAAACGTCCGCGGCGACAGTATGTCGCCGAAGATCGAGGACGGCGACCGTATACTCGTCCGGCGGCTTGACAGTGTGGAAAGCGGAAGCGTTGCTGTCGTGATGATAGATGACGAAGCGTTCGTCAAGAAGATAAAGTACGGCAAAAACTGGATAGAACTCCACTCGTTCAATCCTTATTATCCCGTAAGGCGGCTCGAAGACGAGGAAGCCGAGCGCGTGCGCGTGGTCGGACTTGTGGTCGAAGTCAGCAAAAAGCTGTGATTTTCGCCATACCCCCTGCCCCCTCCCCGAAGGAGAGGGGGTTCTTTTTCCTTTATGTGGTGCTTCGCCCCACACCCCGACTGTTCCGAGGCCTTAACGTCGCCTGTTTTGAGGCCTTTACCAACGAAAAATCCCCCACGAAGATCGTGGGGGATAAAACATTTCATGTTCTCTTACGGTCAAGTCCTGCAAGAATATCATCTATATTGTACCCGTTATCGCTGTCATCACTCAGAAGAGCGTCAAGCCTCGGTATAGAAGTGGTGGTACTCGTATTCTTTCGCGGAGTGTATTGACGTATCGTTTCCTCCGGCTCAGGAGCGGGACGCGGACGGCGGTTCTGCTGACCTGAGCCCGGTCTGAGCAGCTGAGGCCGCTGTGAATTCTGGGACTGCTGCGATCTTGCCTGCTGTGCGGCTGCGCGCGCGGCAGCTTCAGTAATATCGGAGGTCTTCTGCCTTGAAAGCTCTCCGAATACCGCAGTCTTGGATATATCGGAAGTCTTTCTGGCTGCCTTTCTAATCAGTTTTTCACTCTGCTCGAATTCCTTTTCGGCAGCTATCGCAGCGCCGCGTGTTTTCTGGATATCCTTTACGACCTGCTCGCGCATTTTCTTCATATCTTCAAGCTCGTGAGCGGCTTTTGTCTCCTCGATAGCCTCATTGAGCTTCTTCTGCGAAAGCGGCATGGTGCTGCGCTGTTTTACAGGCTGCTGAGTCTGCTTCTGCGAGCGCGTGGGAGCCGTGAAAAGCGGATTAGGCTGCTGACGGCTGCGCGCAGCGGCAAGCTCGGCATACTCGTTCTTCGGATCGGGAGTTGACTTTCTTCCGGTTGCAACATCGCTTGATCCGGTATCGTAAATGCCTATGCTGCTGTCGAGTGACGCCGTCCTGTACGCTTTGGCAGCCTCTGCGGTGCCGCGGCGCTCACGCGTGGGAATATTAGCGTCCGGAACATAAGTGGGGACCTCATATTGCTTCTTGACAGTTTCTATCTCCGGCGCAGGCATGATCCTTGCCGCATATTTCACAATCTCCAGAGCAACTATTATAAGGCTCGGCGCGATCGCGATAAGAAGCATTCCGACCGGTGAAACCGCAAAGCTGATGAGCGCTCCCCAGAAATATGAGTAGCTCATGCCTTTTGCAACTATCTGGCTCTGCGACAGTGTTATTGCCGCGCCGCTCTCGGTTATCGCGTCAAAGCTGTAAACGCCGTCAAGCAGATCGCTGCGCTCGACCTTTGCAAGTGCCGGTTTACCGTTTTCAAGGCGGAATATGACAATATTCCCCTGCTCTATCTCCGAAAAAGCGACCTGTTTTCCCATGAGCGCGGTGCCTTTTTTCAGGTCCTCGAAGACGGTGTTCCCGTCATCGAATACTAGGTCGGACTTTATAAGATAAACATTGGAGCCGAAGATGTTAGGAGTACCGTCACCCGCTGCATAAACGATTGCGGTCACACTCAGAAAAAGTGCCAAAACAAGAAATGCGGCGCATATGACTTTTAGTATTATATTGAAAATTTTATTTTTCGGACTCATTTTTTTCGTTCCTCTCTTGACAAAAGCGAAAAAATGTGTATAATTAATAAGGTGATATTCAACACACATTTATTTTATCACATTTTTTTTGAATTTGCAATAGTTTTTCACAATATTTATCTTTTTTTCGTATATTCATGCACAATATGTTGTATATGTCGGTACAGCAGCCGCACGACGCGTACATATAAAAGCAAATTCGAATCAGCCCGGAAACAAAAACATAGCCTTACAAAATTTAATATGCTGGTGTAGCTCAGTCGGTAGAGCAGCGCATTCGTAATGCGCAGGTCATGGAGTACCGATAAAGTGACGCATCGGTCGGATCAAAACGTAGACTTTACAAATTTTCTAAAATTTAATATGCTGGTGTAGCTCAGTCGGTAGAGCAGCGCATTCGTAATGCGCAGGTCGGGGGTTCGAGTCCGTTCACCAGCTCCAGCCGAGAAGCCTCGGCACACAATACTAGCTTAACCACGCGGTTTTGACTGCGTGGTTAATTTCATAATATGTATTATTTGTAACAATTGCTGATTTATATTGAAATAAAATTCAGATTGTGGTATAATATGTATATAAATACTGTGGAGGCGGCTATGATCAGGGATATTATTGCGGAAAACGAAAACGTAACACCAAACGGAAACGAGATTGAATTATTAAAAGCACATTTTCCATCATGCTTCAGAGCTGACGGTTCATTTGATATCGAGCGATTCAAAGAGTATCTTTCTGATAAGGTGACGATAAACCACGAGGGCTATGAACTACGTTTTCTTGGAAAAAGCTATGCTAAAATGCTTGCCGCACTCGACACAGAAACTGTAATCGTTCCGGATGAAGAGAATAATTCAAAGCCAGAGAACAGAAATAGTCAAAATGTATATATTAGCGGTGATAATCTTGACGGATTGAAACACTTGCTAAAATCATATGCCGGAGAAGTAAAATGTATATACATTGATCCGCCTTATAATACGGGAACGGACGGCTTTGTATACAATGACAAATTTCAATTTACAGTTGAAGATCTCATGCAGAAGTTAAGCATAGATGAAAATCAAGCAAACAGGATATTAGATTTAACATCAAGAGGAAGTGCATCTCATTCTGCTTGGTTAATGTTTATGTATCCGAGATTACAACTTGCTAGAGATTTATTGAGTGAAGATGGTGTAATTTTTATTTCAATAGATGATAATGAACAGTCAAATCTCAAATTAATTTGTGATGATGTCTTTGGTGAAAATAATTTCATAGCTAATATAGTCATACAAGCCAATAAAAGAGGTCAAACATATAAACAACTAGCAAAAACACATGAATATCTTTTAGTTTATACTACCAAGCCCGAAACAATAATTAATGAACTCTCAAAAAATACGGGCGCTTTTTCTAAGTGCGATGAAATAGGAGAATTTGAAGATAGAGAACTGAGAAATCGAAATCCTAAATTTGGAAGGTTTAATAGACCTAATCTGTTTTATCCTGTATATGTTAACCCTAATATAGTTGATGATTGTGGATATTCACCTGTATCACTAGAAAAAAATGAAGATTTTTGTATTGAGGTTTATCCATATAATAGCGAAGGCGGCGAAAGTTGTTGGCGTTGGGGAACTAAGAGATTTATATCGAATTGTAGCTGTAATTCCATGCAGAGTGAAGTTGTTGCTCGAAAAAAAACAACAGGAGAGTATGGTATATATGAGAAATATAGGAAAGGAACATACAAGGCAAAAACTATTTGGTACAATGATGATATAATTGGAGATTTATATGATGAGGATGATGATATTTGGGAAGAAACAGGGGTAATAACCGAACAAGGTTCTACAGAACTTGGAACATATGAAATGGGAAACGTGTTCGATTTTCCGAAGCCGACTTACTTAATAAAGAAAGCATTTACCATAGGCGGTAATTCTACAGACTTATATATAGATTTCTTTTCCGGATCAGCAACATCGGTCGAAGCTATTATGCAACTCAACATTGAAGATGATGGACACAGAAAGATAATTGCGGTTCAGCTTCCTGAAAATCTTGATGATAAATACCAAAATGCTTCAAAATCTGATAAGCCAAAATTCAAAAATATGATTGACTTTGTTGATGAATTAGGATATCCGCATACACTTGACTATATAGGATTTGAACGGATATTAAGAGCTTCCAAAAGGCTAAAAGATGAAAACCCAGAAACAAACGCTGATTTAGGCTTTAAACACTATACTCTCGAGGATGTATCGGCAAGCACAATTGACAGACTGGAAAAATTCGATATTGACAGCTTTTCAGCTGATGAGACTATATTGAATAAATTTGGTGCTGATACTATTCTCACAACATGGCTTATACATGACGGATATAAATTCACTAATCCTATGCAGGTAGTGGATCTCGCTGGATATACGGCATACTGGTGTAAGAACCACCTGTATCTTATTTATCCTGATATGTCAGAAGAAGCGGTCAAAGCTCTGATTGATAAATATAATAGCGAGGGTAGCTTTAATCCGCAGAATGTTGTAGTTTTCGGATACAGTTTTAACTATGTAAATATGGAGAACCTTAAAACGAATGTTAAGATTCTGCGTGATTCTGAAAAGAATTTAAAAGTAAATCTCGATATCAGATACTAAGGGGGCGGCATTTTGGAACTCATACTTGAAAGAGGTCTCGAACACCAGCAGAAAGCAGTAGATGCCATAACACATGTATTCGAAGGTGTATCCATAACGCCTCCAGCTATATCATATCAGAATCCATGCTTTGATTACAAAGAACCTAGTATTAAGCATAATATAAACCTTATACAGCAAAATATAAGGGCTGAACATAGGAACAATCATAATGTTGATGCAGAGGATTTTCTGAATATAGATGTTAAAATGGAAACCGGCACTGGAAAAACTTATGTTTATACACAGACGATATATGAGTTACATAAACGGTACGGTTTCAATAAGTTTATTATTGCTGTTCCATCTTTACCAATAAAAGCGGGAACAAATCAGTTCATCGCTGATACTTATGTAAGGCATCATTTTGCTGATGCTTGCGGCTATAATTGTGAAATAGAACTTGGAGTACTGGAAAGCCCAAAGGCAAAGAAGAAGGGCTTTTTAGCTATGCCATCTCCTGTGCGTGATTTTGTAACAGGTTCTTGTCAAAACACAAACAGGATTTATGCGTTAGTCGTTAATATGCAGCTACTAACGAACGGTAATATGCTTACACGTTCAGATTACGACTATTTGGTAGAAGGGTTTCACAGACCGTTTGACGCTCTTCGCGCTACAAAGCCTATCGTTATTATAGATGAGCCACATCGTTTTTCGCGCGATCAGAAAGCATATCAGGCTATTGTTGGTGAGCTTCAGCCCCAAATGATCATACGTTTTGGCGCTACATTCCCCGATATTACAGTTGGCAAAGGGAAAAATAAGACATCACTCAAGGATTATATTAATCTTGTGTATGAATTAAATGCCTGTGATTCTTTTAACGGCAATCTCATAAAAGGGGTAGCAAAGGAACATTTTGAACCTCTGTCTGCCAAAGAAGAAAAAGTTAAAATAGTATCCATAATATCGAGGACTTCCGTCAATCTGCAATTCAAACGTCAAAGAGATGCCATAAAGACATATACTTTAAACACAGGTGACTCACTTTCAATCATTGATGCTGCTTTCGATGGAATCATAATCAAAGCAATCGGAAAGAACTTTATCGAATTGTCCAATGGACAGATAAAATATCAGGGCGAAGAATTCAATACAGACATATACTCCTCTTCATATCAGGAGCAAATGCTAAAATTAGCAATACAAAGACATTTTGATACAGAAAGACAAAATTTTTCAGGTAGACAGTTCAAAATAAAGACCATAGCCTTGTTCTTTATTGATGATATTACATCATATCGTGATGATTCAGAAGGAAAACCGCCGTATCTGAGAGAAGCTTTTGAGCGATTGCTTTCTGAGAAATTGACTGAATTAATTCGTGATCTTCCACCGGAAGAAGAGGAGTACCGGGAATATCTCAAAGCAAGCCTCAGCGATTTACCTGCTTGTCATGCAGGGTATTTTGCGCAGGATAATAGCGATTCAGATGAGGATATTGCCAAAGAGGTAAACGATATTCTCAGAAATAAAAAAGGCTTGCTTTCCTTCAAGAATGAAGACGGATCATATAACACCAGGCGTTTTCTGTTCTCAAAATGGACTCTTAAAGAGGGATGGGACAACCCTAATGTGTTCACTATTGCTAAACTGCGTTCAAGTGGCAGTGATAACAGCAAATTGCAGGAGGTAGGACGTGGGCTTCGACTGCCTGTGGATGAAAATGGAAACCGTATCTCCAATGAAGAGTTTCAGTTAAATTATATAGTAGATTTTACTGAATCTGATTTTGCACAGCGGCTTGTTGATGAGATAAATGGAGAATTGATTGAAACATTAAAGGTTGACCCTGAGAAGATTAAAAGTGTGGCTGCTTCCAGGGAAATGGATCCAAGTGCTTTATTTGGTGAACTGTTGGCGAAAAACTATATTGATTTCGAAAGCAATATACTGACCGATAACAGGAATGCTTTTTTTGCTGATTATCCAGAATTTTCATCAGGTGTTAAAGGAAATAAGGTTGCAGATAGAAATAAGGGAAAAGGCAAAATAGTGAAGATTCGTCCCGCTGTTTATTCCGAATTAAAGGAATTATGGGAAGCCATCAATCATAAATACTTTCTTTTCTATGAGCACGAATTGGAATTTGAGATTTCCAGTGCCCTCCAAACCATTCTTCGACAAGATGATACTTTTGCACGAACGGCAATTTACAGTCGAAGAGATGAGATAGGAGCTGTGGACGGAAAAGTGATGCTTCATGAAGGTACTGGCGTTTCATATACTGTTAATCATCCCATGAAATACAATGAGTTCATAAAGCGTATAAGCGAACAGACGAGCATACCAATTACCGTTCTGCATGAAGAGCTTTGCTCTCTATCTAAGGAGAAAGAATTATTTGCTGAACTCATTAACGAATATTCAGCAGCACAAATCATAAGTAAATTCAAAGACTGGAAAATAGAGAATACTCAAACGCGTTTCAGATATGCAAGGTCATCTCAAAAAGTTGCAGGAACTGCCCTTTCCTACTCAGACGGCACTCCTCGAGAGGTAGTAAAACAAGGTGTTGTAGGAACAATGATTGAAGATGGCGAACCGTGTGAGAAATACTTATATGATACCATTGCGTTTGATTCACCTTTGGAGAAAGACAATATTTTGACCGAAATAGATGAGGTCGTAGTTTATGGAAAAATACCACGGTCAAGCATTGCAATTCCAACAATAGTTGATGAAAACTATAGCCCTGATTTTATGTATGTCGTAAAAAAAACAGATGGCACAACAGAACTCAATATCGTAGTTGAAACAAAGCTGGTTGAGAATCAATCTACACTTCGTGGTAAAGAGGATGCCAAAATAAAATGTGCAGAGAAATTTTTCCAACAGCTTACAATTGACGGATACAAAGTCTCATTTCATACGCAATTGAGTGGTAAGAAGGTTAAACAGATTATTGAGGAAGTCATTGGAGTTTGTTAATATTTATATTATATATTTAGGTTGCTATTGGCAGGAAAGGTTTAAAGTATGAAAGCAGATTTATACAAAAGGCTGTTTAAAGCTATTTTCTGCGAGGATATAATCGCTTTAAAAAAGATCGCTGATATAATAATTGCTGAAGAAAAAAAACTTAATCATTTAAAGCTAGTGGAGAGTTTAGAAAGAATTAAGTATTCTGAAAGACCAACACCGGAGAAAAATCATATAGGGAATCATACTGGATCTATGTCTACTTTGCCTAAAAGCAATCGAAACAATATCCAACTTGTTACTGAGATACCAAGAGAACAACTAAAACATAACATGATATTAAACGATACTACAGAACAGCGTTTGTTATGTATTGAAAAAGAATATGCTGCAAAGGATAGACTTTCGAAATATAATCTTAAACCAAAGAGAAAAATTCTATTTTATGGAGAACCTGGGTGCGGTAAAACAATGGCAGCTGAAAGAATTGCGTGGAATTTAGGACTCCCGCTTCTTAAGGTTCGGTTTGATTCTTTACTATCATCTTATTTTGGAGAATCTGCATCGAATTTAAGAACAGTATTTGATTATTGTGCTCAACGACCTGTGGTTCTTCTTTTAGATGAATGTGACTTTATTGCGAAATCACGAAACACAACTCAAGATGTCGGAGAGGTTCCAAGAATAGTAAATATGTTACTAACTCTGCTGGACGAGTATAACGCACCTGGTTTAGTCATAGCAACTACAAATTTGAAAATATCACTTGATGAAGCGTTGTTTCGCAGGTTTGACGATATAATAGAAATTCATAAACCTACTAATAAAGAGATAATCATGCTTTTAAAGACTAATCTATCTGCAATAAAAACTAGCAATGATATAGATTGGAATTTCTTGTCTGAAAGGTTAGATGGACAATCAGCAGCAAGCATAGTTTCAATAGTTCAAAATGCAGCTAAAAAAAGCATTTTAGAGGGTTCAAGTATATTAAGTCAAGGCTGTATTATAGATATAATTGAAGAGATGAGTTCAAAATGAATGGAGGTTTTGTTATGTCCGATAATAGATTTAATCACCTTCCGTTGCCCTTAATTGCTGAAGGAAAGCCATTCATTCGAGGAATGGGTAATCCGGATCAAAGAACAGAAGAAAACAAAGCCAACCGTATAAGTCACGGTACTAACATAAAAAGAAAAGCAACTGAAATATCAAGATTTTGGCAAGATCGTCAACAAGAAAGAAAGGCTAAAGGCTTACCTGATGTAAATACAGGAATACCGTTATTACTTGAAATTGACCCCAACACAGATTTAAAGTTTTTGAAATCACTCGGCTTTGAGATTATATCAGAAATGGATAATGGATATGTTATCGTATCCAATGATGATGTAAGTTTTTCACAACTATTTAAGAAAACAGATGATTTCATAGCTGAGGTTTCAAGCAGATGTAATACGCCTGCGAGAATATATACTTTTTTAGATGACACTCAAAGGTTTGATAAAATTTTCGGTAACAGACTCAAAGAAGCAATAAAGACTATAGAAGATGATACTTTCTATTATTTCGATGTCAGCATTAGTTGTTCTGGCAATATTTTTGAATTAGAAAGAGAACCTGTTATATCAGATTATCAAGACACCGAACAGTTCAACGCAAACCATGATAAATGGGAAAAGAATTATTATGAAGCTTATCAAAAATGGGATGACTTATGCTACGAAAGACAAACTGAATTTGAGACATTTATTGGTAACTACGGAGGAACGGTAGAAATCGGATATTTGCAGGATCAAGGTAATTTTGTAAGGTTTCCGGATAGTTTTTCTACAAGAATCAGAATACCAGGTAAATGTTTAAAGGATTTATTATACAATTATTCTCCAATATTTAGTATAGAGTTAGTTGGTAATATTATTTTACCGCACTATGATATCTCTTTGGGAGATAATGAAGCAGATTTAGAAATTGTTCCTCCAGATGATGATGCCCCTGCTGTAGTTGTTATAGATAGTGGTATAGAAGAGGAACACAAATTAATCGAACCAGCCATATTAAAAGATGATTCCCTTTGTGTCGTAAAGGATAGCAAATCTGTATCTGATGAAGTGGAAAACGGTGGACACGGAACTAGAGTAGCCGGCGCGATTCTTTATCCGAGAGGTGTACCGTCAAATGGTATATATAAACTTCCATGTTTTATTCAAAATATGAGGGTGTTGAATAAAGAAAATACAATTAGTTATAAAGAAGATGTTTTTCCGCCGTTTGTTATAAGCATGGCAGTAAACAAATATCATATAACATCACAAAAACACACTAAAATTTTTAATCACTCAATATCAGATGTGTATCCATGTGGATTAATTCATATGGCTTCGTGGGCAACTGCAATTGATGACCAAAGCTATGAAAACGATGTGTTGTTTATACAATCTTCAGGCAATATAAGTGCTAATAGCATACAGCAGTATTTTGAAGAAGGCAAATCATATCCTCAATATCTTTATGAGAATGATTCCAGAATTGCTAATCCTGCTCAAAGTGTAGGTGCGCTTACAGTAGGATCCATTGCACTAAATAGCTTTGATACAGAAGATGAATCAAGTATAGCTTCATATAATGAACCTTCTTCTTTCACAAGAATAGGGGCTGGTATATGGGATTCTATTAAACCTGATGTCGTAGAATATGGCGGAGATTGGGTAAAAAGCAAACATGACAGCAGATTGTCCCTAAAAAGCGAGGTGTGCCCAGATTTAGTAAGAACATCCCCTGAAGGTCCTTCACACTCCAAAGATGATATTGGTACATCTTTCTCTGCACCGAAAGTTGCATATATAGCAGCACAAATACAAAAATTATATCCAAATGCACCTGCGCTTTTATATAGGGCATTAATTGCACAATCTGCAGAGCAACCGACAAGTATGAATGACAAGTTTGCAAATATGTGCGATATTACAAGATGCGTAGGGTACGGCATCCCCAATTTAGAGAGAGCTATAAGTAACGATGAATATAGAATAACATTCATAACAGAAAAAGAATATAGGATCTTTGAAAGTCAAACCCACATATTCAGAATACCAATACCTAAAGAGCTTAACGAAATCGGTGAAAACTATAGTTTAAAGATTTCAGTAACACTTTCATATATGGCAAAGCCTAGAAGTACAAGAAGGACATTAAAAAGGTATTTATCTACTTGGTTAGATTGGAGATGTAGCAAAAAAGGCGAAAGTATTGATTCATTTAAAGAACGAATTCTGTTTACAGATGCTTCTGTAAATGATGACGGAAACTTTAAATGGGCAATTGGCGAAAAAAGTAATTCGGGGCAGTCAAAAGATTTCTCTAGATCTAATAGCACATTACAAAAGGATTGGGCTATTATTAATTCAAATGAATTGACAGGAGACTTCTGCGTTGCTGTTCGCGCCCATAAAGGATGGAATGCTAATATTCCGGCAAAATATACATTAGTTGTAACATTTGAAGCTCTTGACGCTGATATTGAAATATATGAGCCTATTCGGAATCTTATTGAAACTGAAACAGAAATTATTGCTGAAGAACAAATTGAAATAAAAGATGAAGCCATATAGTTTTAATTAAACAAAATAAGACAATCATTTTCGTATATTTAGTAGATTTTCGATTTCTTGATATTTAACAGGCGAATTAACCCTGTTAAGGAGATGATAAAATGATTTCTGAAGAGTTGAAAGCAATCATTGATAGACTTAATGAACAAGGGAAAATGACTTTCCTCGAAGGCGCTACTGAAGAACAGATAGCACAGTTTGAGAAACAACATGAAGTTGTTTTGCCAGAAAAATATAAGGAATGGCTTCAGCATTCTGATGGCGGTGAGTTCTTTTTGCCAACGGGGGTTCAACTCTATGGCGTAGCACACAGTCCTTTGATCGACATCGAGGATGATGATAGGCCTGACGATAACTACATCGTCATAGGAGCTTTGGCTTCTGGCGATCCTGTATTATGTGAAAAAGCAGGAGAGAAAATTTCAATATATGATAATGAAACTGGCAGTTTCGATGATGCACTGATTTATGATGACTTATTTGCCTTCTTAAATGACCTTTATGACTTGCTTGGGATAGGAGAGTAATCCTATGTCAAAAACAAGTATAAGGGAAAGGAATAAGGCAATACGGCTTGCTTGGGAAATAGAGCAACAGTTAGTTCAAGAAGGAAAAGGAACAAGAGATTGGACTGAGGAGCAACAGAAGGATATTCTTGATCCTGATAAAGGAAAAGCCTATGACGAGAACGGGCGAGCCTTTGAAGGGCAGCATATGAAGAGTGTAATGGAGTATCCAGAATATCAGGGTGATCCGGGTAACATACAGTTTCTTACAAGAGAAGAACATCTGGAGGCTCATAAGGGTAGTTGGCAAAATCCGACTAATTGGTACTACAATCCGGAAACCAAAGAGTTTATTGATTTCGGAGAAAATAAGTATGTCCCTTGTCAAATTATTGATCTTACTGATCCGGTAATAAAAGTGATAGAGGCTTTGCAAATGTCGCAAGAAACGACAGAAGCCTCCCAGAAGGGGGACAAGGAGAACAATTTAGGCAATGAGCAAGAGAGAGATACGCCTTCTTCGATAGATTCACGTTTATCTGTGCCCCATGAAGCTAAAGCTCCTCAAAAACATAGTAAAAGTATCCGAGAGAAAATAATGGATGCTGTTGAAGCAGTTAAAGGATTCGGTGAAAGACATCCAGTGTTAACGGTTGTATTAAAGTTTGTCGGTGCGGTCGCTATAGCTGCTGGAACGAACGCAATCGCAAATAGTGGCAAAAAATCAGGCAGTGGTTCAAAATCGTATTCGTCAGATGATTATTTCAGTAGTAGCTCTGACAGTGATGATCCTTTTGATTTAAATGATTATGAAGACACAGCATCTGGTATAGACTATCCAAATGAACGGTGTTCGCCTAAGGAACATATGGTTTCGGCTCATGTACAACATTATCACACAAAGAATGGCGTAATCTGTAAAGAGAAAGAACCATATCAGCGTGGTGGAAAACATGAGAATGATTGGGGTTGAGGCAATGATATTCCATGCACTTGAGGAATCTACAGGGTGGGTCAATGGTTGCTGCGCCTTTCGGAAAAGTCCTATTTCATATGAGTTTCCAAAAGGCAGTGAATATATTTTCACTAACGACTGAGTGGGTCATGGCAGACAAGGCTGGCAAATAGCTCTCTTTTATGATGAGGTGCTTGTATTTTCACTAACTAGAAAATCACATTAGCAATATTGTATATTTTGTAGATTTGTTTAGTGCAATAGGTAGAATCTCCGATTTCTTGATAGACATATCCCTCCGCTCTGTGGTATTGTGGGTGGTACAAGGAACCAACCCAATACAGGAATGGAGGGATTTATTATGGCGAAGAAAAGAAAAACAGGTCTGGCGATAGGAACTGTGGCGGCTTGCGTAGCGGTGCTGTGTGCGGCTGGAGCTTGCAACGGAATCGCAAAAGAAGAAAAAGCTGTGCGGTCTGCAATCACGGCTTCGACGACAGCGATCACTACCACTACTACCCCGCCAACATCGACAGCGCTCATTACCACGACTGCGGAAACCACAATGGACGTAACTACCGCACCTCAGATCACGACAGCTGTGACCTGTTCAGCTACGGAGCAAGGCCTCGGTGAAACAACGCCCCCTACTATGACAACAGAGCGCACAACCGTAGCCGATACGACTGTTCAGCCGACAACGACATCTACTGCTGCGACCACCACGACTCCTGCTCCGATAGAGCCATACCACGGACAGACAAGCGGCGACTACATCTACGTCAACGGCTTCGGCTGGGTGTTCAACGATGGCGGTGGTGGATACGGCGAGACCAATTACGATATGTACTGCAACGGGAATAAAATAGGATACTTCGGATGACGGGACACGCTCCCGTCATTTTTATGTTCGCAGATAGGAGAGAAACGATGAAAAGCATATTAGAACAGTTCTACTACGGTAACATCACGCCATGCGAAACGCCTGTCACCGACAACAGGTTTCAAAAGATCGTCTCGGACATAGACAGCATCGAATCCGAGATGCTTGAGCAGAACCCGGAGATCAGGAAACTGCTCGACCAATACCGTGACAAGAACGGCAGGCTGGCGGGAATGGAGATCGAGAATGCGTTCAGTAAGGGCTTCAGACTCGGCGCTCTGTTCATGATCGATGTATTCAGCGGCAAAGAGTAGCTGGGTGAACGAATCGTTCTCGCAGAGATGCCTATAACAAAACGGTATATCCTATGAGGTGAATTTGATTCACCTCATAGTTTGTGTTCCTGTTAAATTGCACGATCCGACACTGCGCTGATTGGACAAAACGCTGATTTTAAAAAATGCGGTTGACATTTTTCCGGAGCTATGTTAGAATAGCACTCACGATAGATTTCACAATTGAATAACAGTATATCGGATACATTCCTTCCTGTGCCGCAGGCAAGCAGAGCGAGTCTTATACGCTATACGAAGCTCGGATGGCAGTTGGCAGCTGCCGTGTGCAATGAAAAGCAGGAGGGTACAATGATACTTCTGTCCAGTCACAGTCTCAAGCAATGAGGGCAGCCACATGAGAACCATGCGGGGGTGAGAGTCCCATGATGCCGAGCCAACGGCAGTCCGATATATCTCCCACGGCGGGGTGCGTGGTCGAATATGCCGCAAAAACAATGGATGCATTGAATAGGGAAAGCTATGCCCTTTTCAATGGAGCAATTTGTGAAATTAAACAAATTGTGAATCGGGAAACATACAAACTCAACAAATTTTTAACTTATACATAAATTTTTTTAAAAAACTGGAATATTTTTACCCCGGAAGTGTCTGATATATTATAGAGGCTCATCAATGTCCACACCTGCATGGACATTTTTTATCCGCAGTTAATATATGCAGACACTTCCGGGGACAGGGGCGTTGTCTGCAAGTTTATCTGCGGACAGCGCCCCTTATGATGTTGTCCCTCGCGGACTGCATCAATATATCAAACAGAATAGAGAGCAAGGGCATCTGCATCGTGCAGATGTTCTTTTTGTTCTCAAAAAAGAAAGGAGAGTGTTGAAGTACAAAGGGCACCCTAAAGCAGGGCGACCCCTACCCTGTTTCAAGGGAATGGTTTTCATAGCACATTCCCAAAATGGGATGTCGCCCTGAAATGGGGAGTCATCTTTGACATCTGATGTACCAAAACGATACATCAAAACAATGGTGGTCGTGCTTCACGACCCGGTAAAACAAAGGAGGATATTTATTGAAAAAATTCAACACGATAAGCTGCGAGGAACTTATGACAGAGCCGATGCAGCCTCTCCGGTTCTTCGTGGACGGGCTCATTACTTCGGGTCTGTACATACTCGCGGGCTACCCGAAGGTAGGAAAGTCATGGCTCGCACTCGACATCTGTCTGAGCGTTGCTACAGGTCGAGACGTGCTTTCGGCGCGGACAATCAAGGGAACGGCTTTGTATCTTTGTCTTGAGGACAACAAGGTGCGAATGCAGGAGCGTATCTACGAACTGACGGACGAGCCAGCCGATAATTTGCATTTCGTTCTCATGGCTGACAAGATCGGCGCGGGTATCGAGGAACAGATCGAGAGCTTCGTCATGCAGCACCGTGACACTTGCGTGGTGTTCATTGATACGCTTCAGATGATTCGAGGAGCCTCAATCGACAACGCATACGCTGCTGACTACAACGACTTGTCATCACTCAAGGCTGTCGCGGACAAGCTGGGAATAGCGATAGTCCTTGTTCATCATCTGCGAAAGACAAAAGATGCCGACCCGTTCAACATGATCTCCGGCACAACAGGGATAAGCGGCTGCGCGGACGGAAGCTTCGTTCTCATCAAGTCCAAACGCTCCGAACACAAGGCTACACTCTACTGCACAGGACGCGACATAGAGGACAAGGAAATAGGTCTGGAGTTCAGAAACAAGCGCTGGACTGTCACCGATGAGATAGAGCCGAAGTCTCCCGATTCTTTTTCGTTCGCAGTTCATGATATGATGCTGGAGCTGAAAGCGTATCGCGGAACAGCCACGGAATTGTGTTCACTGATGAAAAACAAATATGGGACGGAGGTGTTTCCGAACAGGCTCACCCGTGATCTCGTGCAGCACACCTACGAGATGAGGTCATACGGAGTTGAGTTCACTCACTCACGGAGCAACGGATTGAGGATCATGACGCTCACATACCGACCGGAGAGTGACGGTAGTGACGGTAAAATTTTGATGACGGGTGGTTTGAATTCTACTGACCCTACTGTCCCTGTCGTGGCAGCCGAAAGTCCGCAAACCCTCTCACAGATTGAAACTACGGCAGTGGAGGTAAACGATACGCAGTCAAAAGTTACTGACCCTGTCGGTGAAGTTACCGTCACTGTCGATGAATCTACTGACCCTGTGGAAAAAGAACCGGAGAGCAATGGTTTAATTAAAATGGCAACAGCGATGATGAGAAACAATCCGCTTGCACGAGGAATTTTCGTAAAACCGTTCACCCACGGTAATTGAGCGAATATTTGAGCCGTTTCCGCCGATTTGCAGGGCGGGTAGAGTAGCGATACCACAGAGGGGAGTTCCGAGCAAATTTGAGCCGTTTCTGCGCCCGTGTGAGCCGATATCGCTCGGAGCAGGACTGCAAACAGTGGTCAGGTCTGGATTTGAGCTTTGCCGGCTTCGGCGGTTTGCACAGGACAGTCAAGTTAGGGCAGATTTCGGGGGTATGAAAAAAATGCAGGAAAAAGGGCAGTCGCCTTTTCGGCGCCTTGCCCGTCCACTTCGGCGGGCAAAGCCCACCGTTGAGCCAGTTGTAAAATTCAGAAAAAGGAGCCAAAATATGAAAAATAAGAAAAGTTGGGGGTCAAATCCCGATATTCCAAAGGAAAATGGCGTAACAAAGCCAAATTCCGAGGGGTCAGACAAGCGAAAATTCGCACTTTACATTGACGAGGACACGCTTGCAGAAGTCGGAGAAAAGTATGCCGAGAGCGGCTGCAGTTCCCGCTCGGAGTTCATCGTAGAAGCGACAAAATTCTATCTCGGCTACATCGCAGCCAAGAGCAGCACGAAATATCTGCTGCCGGTTTTGAATAGCATTATCCGTGATCAGATGCAGGTATCCGAGCAGCGAACCAACAGAAATCTGTTCAAGATCGCGGTGGAGCTGGGCAAGCTGTCACACATAGTTGCGGCGATGAATGATGTTGACGATGACACCGTTCACGACCTGCACGCGATGATAGTTGACGAGGTACGACGGATAAATGGGATCATAAATTACGAGAGTGCAGACAAATTTCAGCATGATTATTTATGAAAGGAAGGAAAACTATGAAGAAAAATATCAGAACTAACAAGGAGATCGGCCTTAAAGAGCCATTGTTTCTGAGTGAGCAAGAGCTCGGTTTATCAGAGTGCCATGACATAAAACTGGACGGAATCACCTACCGTGTGTGGTCGGTGTTCGCCAATGAGGGAGAACCGTCTGACAGGCTCGCGGACTTGATGCAGAGCAGTGTTGAGTCGGGAGAACAGGTCGGCGAGGTCGTTGACTGGCAGATGATAGAGATAGGAAAAATGTTCCTTGAAGCAAGGCAGATACAGAAAAACAGGGAGAACGGGCTGCCCGATGACTACGGATTTCCGTTGGAGATCAAGGTTTATTGAGAGAAAAAAGATTCGGAAAAATCCCGGATTTCGCTGGACTTCCGCCGGCAGGTGTGATATACTGTGCGGTGTAAGGTCTACGTGAGATCCGGCTGGGAAAGGAGTAAAATGAACTATAAACAGCAAAAGAAAACAGCACTGTACTGCCGACTTTCTGTTGACGACGGCAGGCTCGGAGAGAGCATAAGCATCGAGTCGCAGAAGATACTTCTGGTGCAGTACTGCAAGGATCACGCGATAAAGAATTACGAAATATATGATGACGACGGGTTCAGTGGAACGAACTTTGACCGCCCGGGATTCGGCAGAATGTACGAAGATATACAGCGCGGACTTATCGATACGGTGATCGTGAAAGACCAGTCCCGCTTCGGACGCAGCTACATTCAGGTGGGAATGTATGTCGAGCAATTCAAAGACGCAGGAGTAAAGTTTATTGCAGTCGATGACTGCTACGACTCGTCACAGACGGACTACGATATGATGTTCCCGATGCGAAACGTTATTAATGAGTACTATGCCCGCGAGGCGAGCAAGAAAACAAAATCTGCAAAGAAAGCAAAGGCGAAGGCGGGTCAATTCATCGGCTCCAAACCACCTTTCGGTTACAAGCTCGACCCGAATGACAGGCATCATCTGATCGTTGACGAGCCTGCCGCAGAGGTAGTCCGCATGATATTCACACTCGCATCACAGGGCAACGGCTTTACCCGCATTGCCAAAATACTGAGAGAAGAAAAGGTGCTGACACCGATAGCATATTTCAATCAGAACAATCCCGATTACTACAAATCCGATTACTGGAGACAGGAATTTGACTGGCACTGTGAAAGTGTTCGGGTGATGCTCAACAACGAGGTGTATCTCGGAAAACTCGTCTATGGCAAACAGCGGAACAAATCCATGAAAAGTAAGCTCAAGGTGAAGAATCCCAGAGATGAGTGGATAGTCGTTGAGGACTGCCACGAGCCGATCATCACACAGGAGATGTGGGATAATGTCCACAAGCTGCTCTCGTCCAAGCACAGGGAGATCAAGACCGGCGAGGTGCAGATGTTCGCAGGGCTTGTCAAGTGTGCAGACTGCGGTCATGCCCTCACCTACTCACAGAAACAGAGAGCGGACGGCAGTTATCACGGCTCGTACTCCTGCTGGATGTACAAGACCCACGGCAAGGAATACTGCACCTCACACTACATCACATTCGATGACCTGTATGCAGTTGTGTTCGCGGATATTCAGCGCGTAATACGGGCTTACGAGTACGATGCGGACAGGTTCAGGCGGCTTCTCGACAGCAGATGCAGTTCAAATGCGGACAAAAAGATCATTGCTCTAACTGCCGATTACGAGCAGAAAACTTCTCGTATAGCAGAAATCGACAAGGTTCTGAACAAGCTCTACGAGGACAGCGCACTCGGCAAGATCCCTGAAAGCAGATTCGAGATAATGCAGCAGACATATGATGCAGAACAGGAGACTCTCCGAAAAGAGCTTCCGGCATTGAAAGCCGAGATCGACAGGCTTAAAGAGCAGACAGATGCCGCCGATAAGTTCATCAATGTCATTCGCAAATATACATATCTCAATGAGCTGACTGCGGAGGTGCTGAACTCGCTGATTGACAAGATACTTGTCCACCATAAGGAAGTCGGCTCCGACGGTAGGGAGTATCAGCAGATCGAGATATATTATCGGTTCATCGGCAGGCTCGATGCCGCCGAGCAGGTCAAAAAAATTGCTTGACATTGGGCGCGAAGTATGTTAAAATAACATATATCAGAGGAAGCACTCGGTTCAGGGTTATTATTGAAAAATGAACATTTAGCTGGAAAACGGCACAATCCCGCAGTACAAGCGGGATTGTACGTAATTAAGCAATCGTCGCTTTAAAACAAATCCACGGTCGGGGGTTCGAGTCCGTTCACCAGCTCCAGCTGCAGCGACATCGCAGACACCCGTCTCAGGCTATCAGCCGGGGCGGGAATTCAATTTTTGACCCGGGATCTAGGGAGATATAAAAATAATGCACAAAACAGCATACGGCTGTTTTGAATAAAAAAGAAAAAAAGGAGAAAAACAAAATGAAAAAGACAATCAAGGTAATGGCAGCACTCATGCTCGTTGCCGCAATGGTATTCAGCATCGCAGCATGCGGCAAAACAGACCTCAGCAAATTAAACGGTGAGTGGACAATCAGCACAATAGACGGCAAGTCTCCCGCTGACAAGGCAACAGAAATGGGCATACCCCCGTATGGTCTTCTGACCAATTTCACACTCTCCGGCAACAATCTTACAACATCGACTTACAATCCTACAGCAGGTGAGGTCGCTGTATCGAACCAGTTTACTGTAGAAGCTACTTCTAACGGCTTTACAGCTACTGACAGCAACGGCGGCAAGACCAGCTTTATTTACGACAGCGCAGCAAATACCCTTTCTTACACTGCATCAAACGAGACATACATTCTTACTAAGGGCGCAACTGATATTATGGCTGCAGTTCAGGCTGCAACAGGTGCTTCCTCCGAAGGCGGCGAAGGCGAAGGTGCTGCTGAAGGCGGCGAAGGCGCTGCTGAAGGCGGCGAAGAAGGCGGCGAAGAGGGCGCTGCTGAATAATCAAGCTCGCATTATTGTTTATACTGCCTCACAGCACAAGCTGCTGTGGGGCAGTTTTTTATGCATTGAATGGCACTTTCATCTTTAATTAACATAATCCGAAAACAAAAAGCAGGAGCTCATCGTCTCCTGCTTTCAGGCTGTCAAAGAAGTCGCTTGCGCTTGAGAATTTCAGAGAAACGCTGCGCTTGAGATTGGGGCTCTTTCTGCCGGAGTCAGCTATGACCGCTGTATAGCGCGCATATAAGCATCAGCGAAAAGTAAGTGCAAAAGCGACTCGCTTCGCAAATTAAATAACAAGTTTCTGCTTTTTTGTTATCTGTTTATTTTATTTCTGCACGCCGAAATAGTTTACGCAAAGCATCGTGACATCATCGAACGGATCGTCACTGCTGAAATCATCAACGCATTTTTTCAGGTCTTTCAGCATCTGCTCGGCGGACCTGTCCTTGTTATCATTCAGGAATTTCAGCATAGCGTCGGTGCCGAAGCGCTTTCCTTCCGGACTCTTAGCTTCGGGAACGCCGTCCGTGTACAGGAAAAGGCTGTCACCCGCCGCGAGTGTAGTCACCTCATCCTCATATTCCATATCCTCCATTGCGGCGAGCGGAGGCGCGTTTTCGCTGCGTATGAGCTCATAATCCCCGCCGGCACGCTTTATCCCCGGATATTCATGACCCGCGTTGGAATATGTCAGCTTTCCGGTAGAGATCTCCAGAACTCCCAGCCATGCGGTAACGAACAATCCGGAAGTGTTGTTCTCACAAAGCCTGTTGTTTGCATATTCAAGCACTCTTGCCGGGCTTCTTCCCAGAAGCGCCCTGTCCTGAATGAGAGTCTTTGCAACTACCATAAACAAGGCTGCGGGAACGCCCTTTCCGGATACGTCGCCCATTACAAGCCCGATATGGTCGCTGTCTATCTTGAAGAAATCATATAAGTCGCCGCCGACATCCTTTGCCGGAGTCATGGTCGCGTACAGTTCAAGCTCCTTCCTGTCGGGGAACTTTGTCGGAAGCATATCCGCCTGTATCTTCGCCGCAACGTTGAGGTCGGCGTCCATTCTGACCTTTTCGGCAGTCATTGTCCCGACCGACGCGATATATTTATCAAGAGCGACGATCATATACGCGGTGTTTTCCGCAAGTGATGAGATCTCGTCTCTGCCGGTGACCTCTTTTCTGATGCTGTCGGCAACGCTTACATTCTTTTCTGCCGCATATTCTCTTACGCCCGCTTCAAGCCTGGTTATTTTTGAGATATATTTTTTATCTATGATTATCACGAGCAGTATTATAAGCACGATCATAGCTCCACCGATAACGGCTGTCTGCCATATCGTAGTTTTAAGTATCCCGTCAGTCACCTCGTCAACGGGTATCTCTGACACTATCAGCCCGAGCTTTCGTCCGTTCACGATAAGCGGCGTATAATATGAGTAGGTGTGACCCCACTGGTTGTTCCATTCCTGATAAGCTTCTATACCCTCGCCTTTTTCGAAGGTCTCCCATTCAACACTGTTTATCTTCGGATCGTTGTAATATGTATCGCCGAGGTAAAGATAACCCGTGCCTGTCTTTTCACCGTTATCTCCCGTCACAGTCTCCTCTGTGCGCTCGCCGTCTATCAGGTACAGCACATTGTATTTCCCATCATATTTTCCCTCACCGTATTTTCCTGCGAGCGAATCTATTCTCGCGCGAGGATCGCCCATTACGAGGAAATAAACATACGACATACCGAAAGCGTCGCGGGCATTCTCAAAAGTGAGGACCCAATAGCGGTGCTCGTATTCAAAATACGCATGACGGGTCTCCTCCGAAACCTCATCGAGCGAAATGTCAACTCCAATGGTCTTGCCGGGATAGTTCTCGCTCATTAAGTTATAAAAGTTCTCCATTGCCGACTGATATTCGTCAAAATCCCACTTTATCTTAAGATTGCGATAATTATCCATGTAATAATCCATATACGCAATAGCGTCGTCGGGCTCAGCCTGCAGCAGTATCGCAAGGTAATTGTTCAGTCCACGTGCCTTTTCAAGGCTCTGAAAGGTATATGAATTTGTCTGGTTAAGATATGTAACTATCGCACATGCGACCAGCAGCAATACAGAAAACACGAAAAACACAGACGCTATGCTCAGCATCAGGGTATTTTTCCTTTTATTCTTTTTTTCAGCTTTCAAATCAGCCACCTACCCTTGCGACAAATGCATACTCTTAATATGGCAATTAAACAATTTGATTTTTGTTCTCTCCCCCGCATCCGGCGTGGGAGAGAACGTAAAGCGTCACCTGAAAAAGCCAATTATTCTATTGCGGAAGTAATAATATTATAGCACTTTTCTGTAATAAAATCAACTTTTTTATATTTTTTTGTGCCGGCAGAAAAATCCGGCCTGCAGGCGCTGAGGCCGACAGCTGCAAAAAAGATGTTTCCCGCAGCTTTTACGCGGAAAACATCTTTATTCGCTGTATATATTCAGTTGTTTGCGGCACTGCTCATGCTGCGGACATATTCACCGATAACCGGTGCGGAATTTTTACCGTTTGCGGCGATCTGCTTCACTATCGCAGAACCGACGATGACACCGTCTGCAACAGCCGCCATTTTCTTTGCCTGTTCAGGAGTCGAGATGCCGAAACCGATCGCACACGGCGTATCCGTGTATTTTCTCACAGTCGAGACTATCGAACCTATGTCAGTCTTTATCTCGCTGCGCACACCGGTCACTCCGAGGCTCGAAACTATGTAGATAAAGCCTTCGGCTTCTTTTGCGATAGTTTCTATGCGCTGTTCGGAAGTCGGCGCTATCATAGAAATAAGATCAAGTCCGTATTTTCTGCAGATCGGCGCAAACTCTTCCTTTTCCTCGAACGGAACGTCCGGGAGAATAAGTCCGTCTATGCCGATATCTTTACAGGTGCTGATGAACTTTTCTGCGTCGTAGGAATACACCACATTCGCGTAAGTCATGAATACCATGGGTACTGTTACATCTTTGCGCAGGTCACGCACAAGGTCAAACACCTTGTCAGTGGTGGTACCGGCGCTGAGAGCGCGGATATTCGCGTCCTGGATAACCGGTCCTTCCGCAGTCGGGTCGGAAAACGGAATACCGAGCTCTATGAGCGAAGCTCCGTTTTTCACCATTTCACGGACTATCTTCGCGGTAGTCTCAAGGTCCGGATCGCCGCAGGTTATGAAAGGAATGAAAGCCTTTCCGTTTTCAAAAGCTTTAGCTATATTACTCATAGATATTCTCCCCTCTGTATCTTGCAATCGCGGCGCAGTCCTTGTCACCGCGTCCGGAGATCGTTATAACAATGATCTTGTCCTTTCCCATTTCGGGAGCTATCTTTATCGCGTGAGCAACGGCGTGCGCCGACTCTATCGCCGGGATTATTCCCTCTGTCTTTGCGAGAAACTCAAACGCGTTCACCGCCTCGTCGTCGGTTATCGCAACATACTCCGCGCGTCCCGAATCATGGAGATAAGCGTGTTCGGGGCCTATTCCGGGATAGTCAAGTCCCGCAGAAATAGAATATACCGGAGCGATCTGACCGTATTCATCCTGGCAGAAGTACGATTTCATTCCGTGAAAGATGCCGAGACGTCCGGTGTTTATTGTAGCAGCAGTCTCAAAGGTGTCTATGCCGCGTCCCGCAGCCTCACAGCCGATAAGACGCACCTGCTTGTCCTCGATGAAGTGGTAGAACGAGCCGATAGCGTTCGAACCGCCGCCGACACACGCCATTACCGCATCGGGGAGCCTGCCCTCTTTTTCGAGCATCTGCTGTTTTATTTCTTTTGAGATGACAGCCTGAAAATCGCGCACGATAGTCGGGAACGGGTGCGGGCCCATTACCGAGCCGAGACAGTAGTGAGTATCTGCTATCCTGCTCGTCCACTCGCGGAATGTCGCAGAGACCGCATCTTTAAGGGTGGCTGTACCGTCCTTTACGGAAATTACATCCGCACCGAGAAGCTTCATGCGGTAAACATTGAGAGCCTGACGCTTTGTGTCCTCCTCGCCCATGAAAACGACACATTCCATTCCCATAAGCGCTGCGGCTGTAGCGGTTGCAACTCCGTGCTGTCCCGCGCCTGTCTCGGCGATAAGTCTCGTCTTGCCCATTTTCTTCGCAAGAAGCGCCTGACCGAGAACGTTGTTTATCTTGTGTGAGCCTGTGTGGTTGAGATCCTCGCGCTTCAAGTAGATCTTAGCGCCGCCGAGGGTATTTGTCAGCTTTTCTGCATAGTACAGACGCGACGGCCTGCCTGCATAGTCGTTGAACAGTGTGTTCAGCTCCGCGTTGAACTGCGGGTCATCCTTATACTTGTTGTATGCTTCTTCAAGCTCTATGACAGCATTCATCAGTGTTTCGGGTATATACTGCCCGCCGTGCTGTCCGAATCTTCCTTTGCTCATGATTGTTTTCCTTTCTTTTTTAGTCGCTGCGCTTGAGAGGTCACAGACTGTCGCTGCGCTTGAGACTGGGGGAAACCCTTTGTGAACAAAGGGTTATCCCCCAGACCCCCTTCCTAAAAACTTTACTCGCTTCGCAATAAAATCCAAAAGTCTCTGCGTATTTGCTGAAAAGTTATGGATCTCGTCACGATTCAGATATGTCCGCGCAGCGGACACCACAATTGCCAATTATCAATTATCAATTTCAAAAGATCTCCGAGGCTCTTACGGCTTCGATAAATCTCTTGATCTTGTCATAGTCCTTCACGCCGTCAGTCTCAACGCCCGTGCTTACGTCAACACCGTAGGGAGTGTATCTGCGTACCGCTTCCGCAACATTGTCCGGTGAAAGTCCGCCCGCAAGATAGTACAGCCTGTCAACATCGTCAAGATTGTCCCAGTCAAAGCTCTCGCCTGTGCCGCGCCCATTGTCGAGCAGCAGCATATCCGCCTTCGACTTCATAGCCGGGTCAATATCGACCGAGCCCCTGATTGTGAATGCCTTGATAACGGGAAGTCCCGTTGCCGCCTTGACACGCTCTACGGTGTCGTTTGATTCCTTGCCGTGGAGCTGAATGACATCAATAGCGCCTGAACGCGCGATCTTTTCGACAACTTCAACGCCCTCATCAACAAACACGCCCACGGTCTTGATGCTCTTGTCTATAAGCCCGCGTAATTTCAGCGCGGTCTCCGGCGTGATGTACCGGCGGCTCTTGTCCCAGAAGATAAATCCCGCGAGATCGGGCTTAAGCTCGTTTATATATCCGCAGTCTTCTTCGCGTCTTATGCCGCATATTTTTATCTTTGTCTTCATAACTTTCCTTTCAGCTCCGCGAGCGCCGCCTTTTTATCGGCTGCCCGCATCAGCGTTTCACCTACAAGTACCGCGTCAACGCCCGCTTTTCTGAGCGTTTCCACATCTTCCGCCGTCTTTATGCCGCTTTCTCCCACGAACACTATCCCGTCCGGAACAAACGCTCTCAGCTTCACAGCGTTGTCCGTGCTCACCGAGAAGTCACGCAGATTACGGTTGTTTACACCGATTATACGCGCACCCGCCGATACTGCCATTTTTATCTCGTACTCGTCGTGCGCTTCCACCAGTGCCGAAAGTCCGAGCGTGTCGCATATACCGATGTATTCTTTCAGGCGTTCTTCACCGAGCAGCGAGCATATCAGCAGTACCGCCGCCGCGCCAAGCGTCCTCGCCTCGTAGATCATGTATTCGTCAACAACGAAATCCTTTCTGATGCACGGTGTCTTTACCTCCGCAGCTATCTCACGGAGATATTCCGTGCTCCCGAGAAAGAATTCCGGTTCGGTCAGAACGCTTATGCAGTCAGCACCGGCAGCTTCGTATTCCCGCGCAATGTCAAGATACGGGAATTCCTCGGCTATGATGCCCTTTGAGGGCGATGCCTTCTTGCATTCGCAGATGAACGCGATGTCCGGCTTTCTGAGCGCCTTTTCAAATGTGAATGTGAGCTTCGGCATTGAAAGCGCCGCACGCTTCATATCTTCCGCAGAAACTTTCTTCTTTGCGACTTCAACACGGTTTACCGTGCTTGCCGCTATCTTTTCAAGTATATCTTCCATGGCGCTTACTTATTTGACAGCTCAACGAACTTGTTAAGAACTTCAAGTGCCGCTCCGCTGTCTATGAGTTCCGCAGCCTTCTTAACACCGTCCGCGAACGACTCAGCCTTGCCTCCTACATATATCGCAGCTCCCGCATTCATGAGGACTGCATTTCTCTTGCTGCCCTTGTCTTTTCCTTCGAGGATAGCGCGTGTTATCGCGGCGTTCTCCGCAGGTGAACCGCCTACAAGCTCGGACTTGTCACAGCGTGTGAATCCGAAGTCCTCGGGCTTTATCGTATATGTCTTGTACCAGCCTCCGTTGAATTCGCAGACCTTTGTAGGCGAGCTCATGGAAATCTCATCGAGCTTGTCCATGCCGTAAACCACCATTCCGCGCTTCATGCCGAGTGTGGTAAGAACCTGCGCTATCGGCTCAACGAGATATTCGTCATACACACCGAGAACGATGAACTGCGGGCTTGCGGGGTTGGTGAGCGGCCCTAAGATGTTGAACACTGTTCTGAAACCGAGCTCTTTTCTTATCGCTCCGACATATTTCATCGAGGTGTGGTACTTCTGTGCAAAGAAGAAGCAGATACCCACCTTGTTGAGAAGCTCAACGCACTTATCGGGCGCAAGGTCTATATTCACGCCGAGAGCTTCGAGGCAGTCCGCAGCTCCGCATTTTGACGATGCCGCGCGGTTGCCGTGCTTTGCAACTTTAACTCCTGCTGCAGCTATTACCATTGCAGACGTTGTCGAGATATTGAAGCTTCCTGCATTATCTCCGCCCGTACCTACTATTTCGAGAACATCGAAATCATGCTCAACCTTTGTAGCATGATCTCTCATAGCTGCCGCGCAGCCGGAGATCTCATCTATCGTCTCGGCTTTAGTGCTCTTTGTGGAAAGTGCCGCTAAAAATGCCGCGTTCTGAGTGGGCGTTGTCTCGCCGCTCATTATCTCATTCATTACGGTGTATGCTTCATCATACGTTAAGTCCTGCTTCTGAACTATTTTTACAATTGCTTCCTTTATCATGGTTTTTTCCTCCTGTTTTTTATGAAATGTTGAAATTTAATTGCGAAGCGAGTCGCTTTTGCTTCTTTTCGCGTCCGAAAAGAAGCGGGTGCAGGGCAGAGCCCTGCTCTCAATTGTCTCAAGCGGAGCGACCTTCTAAAAAGCTTCTGAGCATTGTCTTGCCGTCGGGTGTTAAGATCGACTCGGGGTGGAACTGAACGCCGTAGATCGGGAAATCGCGGTGCTGGACCGCCATTACCTCGCCGTCGTCGGTTCTTGCTGTCACCTTTAAGCAATCCGGGAGCGTTTTCTCGTCAGCTGCGAGGGAATGATATCTCGCGACCGTTGATCTTTCCGGAAGCTTCGCGAACATCGGGCAGCTTCTGTCAAACGTTACTTCCGACTGCTTGCCGTGCATCAGCTTCTTCGCATAAGTTATCGTCGCTCCGAACGCCGCGCATATCGCCTGATGTCCGAGGCACACGCCGAGCGTCGGTATCTTCTCGCCGACACGTTTTGCCGCTTCAACTATCATTCCGGATTTTTCCGGCCTTCCGGGACCGGGCGAGATTATCAGTCTGTCGGGCGCGAGATCAAGTATCTCATCGACTGTCATCTCGTCATTCCGTATCACCTTTATGTCAGCGTCTATCTCGCCGATATACTGGTACAGATTGTACGAAAAGCTGTCGTAATTGTCTATCAGCAGTATCATTCTATATCACCCGCACTTTCCAGCGCCTTTATGACCGCTTTAGCCTTGTTTATGCACTCGTTATATTCATTCTCCGGCACCGAGTCGGCGACGATGCCTGCGCCGCTGCGCACGAACACTCTGCCGTTCTTCTTGTATGCAATCCTTATCGCTATACAGGTGTCCATATCGCCGTTGAATGCCACATATCCTATCGCGCCGCCGTAGATGCCGCGCTTGTTGTTTTCGAGCTCGTTTATCAGCCTGCACGCGCGTATTTTCGGGGCTCCCGAGAGCGTTCCCGCGGGGAGCACCGCATTTATCGCGTCGAGCGCGTCCTTATCCTCTCTTATCTCGCCCCTTACGGTCGAGCCTATGTGCATTACGTGCGAGAAGCGTTCAACGCTGCGGAGCTTCTCGACCTCGACTGTACCGAACTTACTGATCCTTCCGAGATCGTTTCGTCCGAGATCAACGAGCATATTGTGCTCGGCAAGCTCTTTTTCGTCCTTTAGTAATTCAGCTTCGAGTGCCTTGTCATCTTTGTCTGTCTTTCCACGGGGACGCGTACCGGCAAGCGGAAAGGTGTGGAGCACGCCGTTTTCAAGCTTCACAAGAGTTTCGGGCGAAGCACCCGCGACTTCCACGTCTGTTCCGGAAAAGTAGAACATATACGGCGACGGATTGATCGTTCTGAGCGAGCGGTAGGTGTTCAGAAGGCTTCCCTCGAACGGTGCCGACAGGCGGTTCGACAGAACTATCTGGAAGATGTCACCTTCCTTTATATAATTCTTTGCCTTCTCTACCATTGAGCAGTAAGTTTCTTTATCGAACAGCGGCTTTATCTCGCCGGTTATCTTTCCGGCAAGTTCGCGCTTCGGCTCGCCGTTTTTTATCAGATCTATCATATCCGCGATCTCGCGCTTAGCGCGGTTGTATTCGGTTTCTACCGCTTCCTTGTCGCCTATGCGGATATTCGCTATGAATATCATCTTCTGGAGATAATTGTCGAACACAATGACCTTGTCAAAGAGCATCAGGTCAATGTCCTTGAAATGCTCGGTATCTTCGGTGTCCGTTTTTATCGTCGGTTCCGCATAATTCAGAAAATCGAACGAGAAGTAACCTACGAGTCCGCCCGTGAACGGCGGAAGATATCCGGGCTTGGGGCTTTTGTATTTTGAGAGGAGCTGACGGAGCACAGATGACGGGGCGTCGGTATCTATCTGAAGCTCGCCGGCTTTCAGTTTTCCGTCAATGCATGTTATCTCCATTTTCGGGTCATAACCCATGAACGTGTAGCGGCCCCATTTGTTGCTGTCCGCAACCGATTCAAGCATGTAGCAGTGTGTGGACACGTTTTTCAGTATGCTCATCACCCTTATCGGCGTGAACATATCGGAGAGTATCTCGCAGCTTATCGGAAGTATATCATATTTTCCTTCCTCTGCGTATCGTTTTACTGTTCCGATGTCGGGTAAGTATTCGTACATTTTGGTTTACCTTCCTTTCAAGTAGTTCGCTTGCATCAGGAAACAAAAACGTCCCTGACTTTTTTACAAAGTCAAGGACGAGAGGATACTATTCTCGCGGTGCCACCTTGATTCGCAGATAAACTGCGCGCTTTGCAGGATACAAGCATATCCCTGATAACTAACGTATATCTCTACGTCGCAGTTTGACCGGAAGCTTCCGCTTTGTACCCGACTGCGCCCTCTGCGGGCCATTTGATGAACTGTTTCACGTCCGGCTCTCACCTTCCCGGACTCTCTGTTGAGTCATGTTTCACCTTTATCTCCGCATCAACGGTTTAAAGAAATATTACCATAAACTTATCCGTTTGTCAATAGGTTTTTGAAAAATTTTTTAACTGTCCGGTCTTTACCAAGAAAAATCATAATTTGCAGAGCCCTACCCCCGGCCCCTCCCCTAAAGGGGAGGGGGGAACTATTCCTATATGTGGGGAGCAGAGCTCCCCACACCCCACCTGTTTTCGGCGGGGAACCCGAAGGGG
>CAMVEM010000002.1 GCA_947166515.1 uncultured Clostridia bacterium
AGCACCATAGCTTATTTTTGACTGACGAGTGTAACATATCATTGACATATCAACATATTTTTTGGAAAAAATTTACAAAAAGTATTGATTTTTGATAAAAAATATGTTAATATTAGTATGTATAATATATATCAGGGAGGGGTAAGATGGATAGCCAGAAAACTGCCGTTTACAACAACTTATTTGAACGTATGATAGATTCTATGACGGACTTCGGCAATTTCGACCGCGAAGAGTTCGTCGCTATCCTGGATGAAATATGTGAATTTTTCGGTATTTCCAAAGGGGTCACGGAATTCTATGAGAGCCTGAGTGCTGAAAAAGAAGGAAAAGGCGAAACAATGATAGACTATGACAACGGCCGGGGTGAAAAGGTAGCCCTGTATCGTCGGATCGTCACGCCTTCCATGACAGTTATAAAAAGTACATTATTTATGCCGGAAGATGCAGAACCCCTGCCCGAGGATGAATACCGTAAGCTCGATCTTATGCTGAGAGCAATGCTCAGCTTCATAAGCCGCAACAGGCTCGGCAATCTCGTTGAAAAACTCGCCTTCTATGATGAAGACGGCTACCCCAATATCAATTACTTTACGCGTCATCTTGAACTCATGAACGAGAAAGACCTGATACGCGGAAATACTACTATACAGTTCAATCTCAGACACTTTTCACTCGTGAACAAAGAGATCGGGCGATCAGCCGGGGATATTGCGATGCGCAGATATTTCAAAACAATAAGTTCGGTCATCGGTCATGACGGACTTATCTGCCGTGTCGGCGGGGATAATTTTGCCGCAATTTTCAAAAGCGACCTGCTCAGATCAGTTCTTCAGGTCGCCGAAGGATTCCCCATTGTATATGATGACGATAATGAAAAGCGCATAATGATCTCAGCGTGTGTCGGAGTATATGTTATTCCGGAGGATTATGTATTTGAAAATCCCGGCGATATACTCGGAAAGATATTCTCTACCGCACATGACGCCAAGCTTGATCTCAACGGCACCGTAGTATATTACAACGAAACATCAATAAAAGAAAAAGAACGCAAGATGCATGTCCGCAGATTCTTCAAAGAAGCGCTCGCAAACGGAGAATTTCAGGCGTTCTATCAGCCGAAGGTGAACATAGTTACCGGCGAGATAGTCGGTGCAGAGGCACTCAGCCGCTGGGTCATCGACAACAAGATCGTAGCACCTATCGAGTTTATCCCGGTGCTGGAACAGAACACCGATATATGCAGTCTTGATCTGTACATGCTGGAGCTTGTATGCAAGGATATCCGCAGATGGCTCGACGCAGGCAAAAAAGTTGTTAGAGTATCTGTGAACCTCTCCAGAAAGAACCTTATCGACGTTGACCTGATTGAGCATCTGCTTACGATAGTCGACAAGTACGAGATACCGCATAGATATATTGAGTTCGAGCTTACCGAAACAACGACCGATGTTGCGTTCACCGATCTCAAGCGCATTGTGACCGAGCTTCGCAACAAGGACATATCCATAACAGTCGATGATTTCGGCGTAGGTTACTCTTCACTCAATCTGATACGCGAAATACCGTGGGATGTATTGAAGCTTGACAAGTGCTTTATCCCGACTGAGGAAAATTACGGAATCACCGAGCTCATATTCAGACATGTCGTAGCAATGGCTCAGGCAATGGGACTTGAATGTGTAGCAGAAGGTGTTGAGACCGAAGATCAGATCCGTATTCTCCGCGATAACGATTGTCTTGTCGCTCAGGGCTTTTACTTTGACAAGCCGATGCCTGTCAAGGAATTTGACAAGAAGCTCGACGGATTCAGATATGAATGCCCGTAAAAATTAACACAAAAAACGGATAACTCGTTTGTTATCCGTTTTTTATTATATAAAAATATCCAAATGTATATTTTTTCCCCCGCCGGAGGCGGGGGAAAAAACGGAAATAAAACTTGTTTAAAGTCTGAAATTATAATAGCATGAAATAAACTACTTACTCTGCTTGTCTCTTCTGCGCTTCTCGGCGTCGATGCCCTCCACGAGCCAGAGAACATGCTCTATGCTGCCGTCCGGCGCACGCTTCGATACAACGAACCTTGCACGGCTCCACACTCCCCTGCAGCTCATGAATTCCTCGGTTATGGTGTTTGTATTCTTAAGGCGCTCATCAAGAGTAGAAAGATTTATGAACTCATGTATAGTCTCGCGGGTGCTGTCATCCGACATCTGATCCATGACAGCATACATAGTCGCCTGTGCATTTTCCGTCTGGCCGCCGATAAGGTCGTTCACCCTCTTGACTCTTGTCTTTATCTCATTGAGAGTATCATTCTTAAGATCTATATCCTGCATCGCAAAATAAATGTTTGCTACCGTAGAGATCTGCTCATTCATTGTCTTTACAGCTTCAAGATTCGTATCGCGTTCGCGCTTTTCCCTGTCTATATCCTCGATAAGATACATTGCGCGGCCGACCCTGCCGTTCGGCTGTCTTTCGGATACTATAAAGCGCGCTCTGCGCCAGTTTTTTTCTATGCTCAGGAATTCCTCCGTCATGGTGTCGCGTTCTTTAAGCCGATGATCGAGCTTTGAGAAGTCCACAAAATCAAGTATCATATCTCTTGACAAAGGATCAGTGCACTTTTCCATTATACCGCTTATAAGCTCCTGACAGTTATGACGCGAGCCGCTTGTCATTTCCGCTGCCAGATCATTAGTACAGCGTATCGTTCTGAAAGTGTCGGAAACAAAATTGATCTCATGAAGCGAGATGTAGATGTCAGACAATGTGGAAAGCTGAGAACTGAGCTGTTTTGCGGTGATCTGACGTCTTACTGATGTTATCATTATAAACGAAATGACAGCAGTTAAAACGATAGCAGTCGAAAGCGTGCTCGCAAACAGAACGTTCAGCTCCATAAGCGTTCTGGTGGAGTTCATAACGGAAATACAATGCCAGCCGTTCCGCATTGTGGCTACATATACTATATAGTTATATCCGCCGAAAGATATCTCAAAGCTGTCATCGTCTGTCCTCATCAGCTCAGAAAATACTGTAGCGCCGAGAGTATTATCCTCGTCAAGATAATTCTTACCGACCTCGCTTCTGTCGGAATGTGCAATGACTATTCCAGTTTCGGTCAGTATCATTTCAGCGTCGGCATTTTCAAATACCGTGGCATTCTCGGTGATAGTCTGGACCCTGTCAAGCGACACATCGACCGAAACAACGCTCACGCCGTCACAGAGAGTCTTTCCGAGAGCGATCATGGTGTGTCCCGCCTGAAGGTCGTTATACGGCTCAAGTACCGTGATCTGTCCGGGATCAGTCAGCGGCTTGATATACCACGGACGTTTTGTCGCATCATATCCCTCCGGTGCTATCCAGTTAACACCGCTGAAAAATTTTTCGTTTATATATCCGTATATGCCTGACGTATTCTCGCTTACGACGTTCTTTATCGCAATTGACTGGCTTGCAAGATACTCCTGTATATCTGCGTCAGATCTTTTTTCAGATATCATTTCATCAAGTGCGAACGCTGTAAGCTTTATCGCGTCGGTATTAGTGACGAAATAATTACCGATCAGATCCGCCGCCTGCATAGCAGACATTCTGCCGCCCTTAATTATATTGGCACGCTTTTCTTCGTACAGTCTGCTATAGAACGCAAAAATGACACCTGCGAACAAAGCGGCCACAAGCACGGTGAAAATGATACATTTTATGATAAGCGACTTTTCCTTCCATGTTTTTCTGCTCATTGCATTTTTCCCGGACCGTATTGGGTACCTCTAAAAACCCATTTGGAAAGAGAAATCGTGCCGATCGCGCCGAAGACGAGGAAAGGCTCCGATAGCGTGCTGACGCACGTTGAGGAGACTTGACAAAGTATTCGGCGTGAGCGGTGCGGTTTCTCCCGAAGGGTTTTTAGAGGTTCCCTATTATCTTCTCCTACGGTCTCCCACTTTCTGATAATATTCGGACTTGTCTCTGTACATCTCTTTGTCCGCACGGTGGAACACTTCTCTGTACTCTTTGTCTTCTCCCTGTCTGTAGATCGAATAACCCATAGAAACGCTCAGAGGCCTTTTATACGGTTTTTCTTTCAGATTATCCGCTGCAAGACGATATTCAAATCGCGACATACCGTTCTGGATCTCTGTCTCGGACACAGTATTCAGTATCACGATAAACTCGTCGCCGCCGATGCGGAATATCTCTCCCTTGTCATACACCGATGAAAGCGCGTTGGTGATATCTATTATAGCCATATCGCCGAATTCATGCCCCAGATCGTCGTTTATGCTCTTAAGGCCGTTCATATCGAATACTATGACCGAGAAGGCTGCTTTTCCCTCGCCGATCATTTCGTTTATATGCTTTTCGGTGTTAAGATATGCCGCCTTGTTCATAACACCGGTCATTCCGTCTATAAACGCCTGCGCCTTGACATTCGAGATCTGAGTATAAAGCTCGTCCTGAAGCGAGAGGATCCTCATTCTCATCGTATCTATATCATCGTCGCCCTCAAATTCGGCACTGTCACGCTGGACTTTTTCTTCCGCAACGTTGACACCGGACATATTCCTTACTTCGTACATCAGATTGCCGAAATTATCGGCGAGTTCATTGAGCTGACCGTTTACGACACGGATACGGTTGCGGTTCTTGCGGGTGAGCGTTATTACTATCACCATAGCGAGCAGCAGCGATGATGCTACGGAAATGATCGTTGTCCAGATCATCGGAGCCACTTTAGCGTCATACCATTTCTTGCTGAAATCCACAGCAACGATGCCCGCGATCCTGCCCATTGAATCGAACACCGGGCTGTAAGCACTGTAAAACCAGCCCCACCTGTCCTTATACGGTTCCACATCGACAGATGAAATTCCCTTGCTTGCTCTATAAAGCGCATCAGTATATACGACTGCTTCGCCGAAATCCGCAGGTTCGTCGGGCGACGGGTCAAGACCGAATGTAAAGTGATTGTTACCTTCGTCCCTTATGCAATAGATATATTCAAGGTCTATACTCTGACGGAATTCTCTCAGTATGCTCATTACAGCCTCATATCCGGGCTCACCCTTGTCATCAGGAGTCAGTGTCCTGAGGGCGTCGCCGTCCAGCAAAGCAGACGCGGTATTGGCTATATCGAGCATTCTTCCGTTTATCTGAGACTTCATGGAAGACGCTGACTGATAAGTCAGCAGAACTCCGAGGATAGTATTCACAATAAAGAGTATAAGCACAAGCAACGCCATGTATTTTGACGTAATATCTATTTTACGTTTCATACGCTTCACAGCTTCATGCGCCTCCCCTACACATATAGTATATTATATCACAAACGGTTCACGATTTCAACACAGGCAAATTACATTTATACAAATTGCCTAATTCAACCGCTGAAAGGGTCATTTTTTTAGCTTTCATACGGATTTTTCCGTCCGAATTCACTCCAGCCTGCAGAAAAGCCCCGTTTTTTGCTATTTATTTAACTTTTTATAGCAAAATATGTTGACAAATGGCTTAAAATGCGGTATAATGTCTCTTGTAAAGGTGAACAGTACAGTTCGACCGAAAAAAAGGCAACGCTTTGACGCAATGCATCAAAGCGAGATTGTAAGCTCCTAAAAGGAGCAGGAGGAAGCAAAATGACAAAGGCAGAACTTATCTCGGCTATCGCAGAGAAGACAGAACTTACAAAGAAGGATTCCGCAAAGGCTCTTGACGCTATCACAGCAGTTATCACAAAGACACTTGCTGACGGCGGTAAGGTTCAGCTCGTTGGTTTCGGTACATTTGAGTCCCGTGCACGCGCTGCAAGAACCGGTATCAACCCCCAGACAAAGAAGCAGATCAAGATCAAGGCCACAAAGGTTCCCGCTTTCAAGGCTGGACAGGCTCTCAAGGACGCAGTTGCCAAGAAAAAGTAAGCTGAATATTCAGACAATAACAGGTCCGGAAGCGGTGTCATTGCTGCTTCCGGACTTTTTTTGCCGCTTTGATCCGCACAGTACTGAGAATATAAGTTCCTCCCCTGCTCATACAGGGAAGGCACATAAAAAACTGTTTATTCACGCAGAGCATAAAGTCTGTCGCGATCTATTATCTGAAGCATACATCTTGCTGCGTCCGGGTCAAACTGTGTACCGATGTTCTTCTCAATTTCCGCCCTCGCAGCTTCCTGAGTAAGATACTTCCTGTAGGTGCGGTTAGACGTCATGGCATCATAACAGTCCGCGACCGTGATGATACGGATAAGAAGAGGTATCTCCTCGCCCTTTTTCCCGTCAGGATATCCGGTCCCGTCATAATATTCGTGATGCCAGCGCGCACCGAGAGCAAGATCGGGCTCGCTCTTTATTTTTTCGAGTATCTCATATCCGAATATCGGGTGAGACCTGACAAGTTCAAGCTCCTCATCGGTAAGCTTTGTCTTCTTATTGAGGATTTCCTTCGGGATACCTATTTTTCCGACATCATGCAGAAGCCCCATATAATAGACCTTTTCCTGATCTTCATCCGAAAGGCCGAGATTTCCGGCTATCATTCTTGAATAGATAGCTACACGCTCGGAATGACCGTTGGTATATTCATCCTTCGCGTCTATCGCCTTGGCAAGCGCGTCCATAACTTCCGACGTGAGCGTTTTGACCGCCTCATGCGATCGTTTCACTTCGCAGATATAATTGTCGATCTCATTCGAAAGCTCTGACAGATCATCCGCAAACAGCTTGAGCTCGTTATTTGCGGTCACTTTCTTCATATTCTCTATTACATCAGAGCTGTTCTTTGTGGCCATATACTGCCTTACGCATTTCTGCATTTCAGTTATCGGGGTTATTACCCTTTTGCGCAAGAAGCTTAGCAGCAAAACAACAAGCAATATCAGTATCGCCAGACATATCATAAGCATCATCACGAGATTTTCCGTGAATGATTTATTGAAGCTCGTCCAGTCATATTCAACACATACCGCGCATTTCTGCGTCATGCCTACTTCTATCGTAGCATATCCGATATACAGGCTTACTCCTTCAGAAGCCTTGAAAACCTCATATTCAGAAGGCGTGTACACACCGGAAAGTATCTTTTTTATTGCAGGATGACGAGAGGGACTGACATCCTTCTGCTGACCGAGGGATGTATTGGACTGCGAGTCGTCACGTATTCCGGAACAATATACATATCCGTCTTTCAGATCCATGAAATATATGCTTTTGTAATCCAGCTTTGACATCTCAAGGTCGATATCGTTGCATATCTTGCGATAATAGTCCTTCGCCAAAGTATGCCTTGCTATATCTGAAAACCCGTTGAAATCCACATCATTGAAATTCGCTTCCCACTGAAAATCGCTGTATTCATAATCGAGCTCGTCCCTTGTATAGTCGCCTATAACGCTTTCGGCGTTTTCTTTCCAATAACCGAGCATAGCGGACAGCGCGGGAATTTTCTGTATGTTCGCTCTCATACGGAACAGGTCGCGGTCTATCATCTCATTTTTCGCATTCAGAAACATCGTGGTAGTTCCGATAGAAACAACTATCCCGAGAACGACTACGACCGTGATGACAAATGTCGCAAGCAATACGCCCGTCTGAAACAGAAGCTTTTTTGGCATAATGCATCCTCCGTTTTTCCGGAATATATAAATATATATCCCGATATGCTGTTTTTAACAGCAAAGGTCCTATGCAATCAGTTCATAGGACCTTATCATATGATCACACTACAGGGTGCCTTTAAATCATTATATGCCCTTGAAATAAACACACATCATGGTCGTATCATCAAACTGTTCGGTATCGCCTGCAAATGCGCCAAGACCGCTCTTCACGCATTTTATATGATCCTCCGGCGAGCAGCCCACAGATTTATTAAGAAGAGCTATCGTTCTTTCTGTGCCGAAATGCTCACCGCTTGCATTCTTCAGATCGGTAACGCCGTCGGTATAGATAAAGAGGTTTCCGCCGCCGCTCATATCTATCGTAAGATCTTCGTAGATCATATCGTCATCAGTTCCCACAGGCGGGAAATTATCGCTCTCCACAAGCTCATACTTTCCGTCTCTGCGTTTTACGGCGGGATATTCGTGACCGGCGTTCGCATACGTCACAATACCGGTTTTAAGATCAAGTATGCCGAACCATATCGTGATGAAAAGACCCATTTTATTGTTTTCGCAGATATGCTTGTTCACATCACGAAGTATCTCTGCGGGAGTTCCAGGAAGAAGTGCGCGGTCGTGAAGCACAAGCTTCGAGGTCGCCATGAACAGAGCAGCCGGAACGCCTTTTCCGGATACATCCGCCATTACGAGCGCAAGGTGTTCATTGTCCGTCTGGAAGAAATCGTAGAAATCGCCGCCCACGTTCTTTGCGGGTATCATGGACGCGCTTATCTCATACAGACTATGCGTTGAAAATTCCGACGGAAGCATACTTTGCTGCATCTGCGCAGCGACCTTGAGCTCCGCGGTTATCTTATCGGTAAGGAATTTCTGATAGTGCATGTTGACATATACGCCAATGCCCATTCCGACCGTATTTGTGATGCTTGCAGATCTGGTATATTCGTTTATCTCAAACGGAGCATAAGAATAGCATATATATCCGAACGGCTTGGACATAAAGTCGAGCGCGTTAAAAACAATCGGATATCCTGAACTCATACGCTTTTCTATATTTGGCACGAGCTCTCCGGCCTTAAGCGGCACATTGCATTCATCCGGATGTTCCGAGTCAAAGAACACACACAGATTACTCACCTTATCGTTTGAGGTGAAATAGTTCCTCACACTGTCAAAGCAGCTTTTATCCACAACACAGCAGGTGTCATGCAGAAAGGCGTGGTTAAGATACGACGCTGCCTGCTCGGGAGATGACGACATCTGCATTCTGGTAGAGATGTCATACAGCACTCTGATATCGTCCTGATAGCGGTAGAACTTATTGTTGAAGCTGTTCATCTTCTCATTTCCGGCGGGCTGAACATATTCGCAACCGCAGGAAGCATTAGGACTGAGCTTGGGCAGAACAAACATACTGGATATATCTTCGCCGTTCATCAGACCGACAGCGCATTTTACCACCGCTTCGGCAAGAGCCATAGTGTCACAGCCTGCTGTTGAGAGTTGAGGTGTTGAGAGAAGCGCCTCTTCAATACCGTCGAAGCCGGTAACTATCACCTGCTCGGGCACCTTTATCCCCGCCTTCGTGAACACGTCGCACACATTCACCGCCATAACGTCGTTTGCGCATATAACGGAATCGGGGAGATCGCCGCTGTCTATGAGCTTCTGAGTGGCGATCCTGGCAGGCTCCGACCAGAATTCGCCATAGCTTATCATGCTTTCATCGAATGGTATGCCGTTTTCTGCGATAACTTTTTTGAATATGTCTATTCTCGCGTCAGAGAATTTGTTGCCTTTACTTCCCGCAATAAAATGCGGCTTTTTTGCGCCATGGTACTCAATAACATGGCGCACAACGTTCTCGAAGCCTTTTTCGTAATCAAAAGAGACTTCGGAAGCGCCTTCGTATTTTCCGTCAACAACGACCACGGGGACAGTATGCTCGTGCGCCTTTCGGATAAGATCCTCGGTGACCGCGCTGCATTTGATCTTTTCATCCATGATTATGAGGCATTCGAGCTTGTCATAAGGGATGATATCAAACACATAACTCTCTGCGCTGTCACTTTCCGTCATCCAGTAGAGATCGGAAGTGAGCGCAAAGATCAGCAGACAGCAGTTATATGGTCTCAGATATTCATTGATCTCTTCAAGAATGCTGAACTGCTGATGATCAAATATTCTTGATGAACATAATGCGATTATTTTTTTTCCGTTTATCATTTTATCACCGTAAATATTATTAATACAAGCAATACCCACACAGTATAAGCGACGCAGGCTATCATTGTCTGCTCAAGTTGTAAATATTGACAATACCGATACATTATGTTTAAATTATATCACATTTTTCACAATAAGTCAATATCAATATCATCAGATATCAGAGATTATTGAATCTCTGCAGGAACTGCTTGACGCGGTCGGAAGCGCTCTCGCCGAAGAGCTGTTCGGGTCCTCCCTGCTCTACTATATATCCGCCCTCCATGAATATGATCTTGTCCGCCACATCACGGGCAAATCCCATTTCATGCGTTACTATCACCATTGTCATACCTTCCGAAGCGAGCTCCTTGATGACCTTCAATATCTCCCCGGTAAGCTCCGGGTCGAGCGCCGATGTCGGCTCGTCAAAGAAAAGTATCTCCGGGCTCAGCGCAAGCGCCCTTGCGATCGAGACACGCTGCTGCTGTCCGCCGGAAAGCTCGCAGGGATACGATTTCGCCTTCGATTCGAGCCCCATTTTCTTCAAAAGCTCCATTGCGGTGGCTGCTGCCTCTTCCTTGCTTTTTTTCAGCACGCACACCGGCGCTTCTGTGATGTTCCGCAGGACTGTCATGTGCGGGAAAAGGTTGAAATTCTGGAACACCAGCCCGGTCTTAAGACGTATGGCGCGCAGAGTATCCTTGTCGGCATACACGCTTTTTCCGTTTTCGTTCACAGAAAGCATATCTGTATCACATATCCTTATGGTCCCGCCGTTCGCCTTTTCAAGCTGATTTATACAGCGAAGCAGCGTGGATTTACCGCTTCCGGACGGCCCGATAACGGCTACCGCCTCACCTTTTTTGACTTCAAAGCTTATATCGCTGAGAACTTCGAGATTGCCGAAGCTCTTTGAAAGATTTCTGACTTCAAGTACAGCCATTGCCGCTCACCCCTTATTTGTAGTAATCGAGTTTCTTTTCAACAGCGGAGAACACCACCGTCAGCACCATTGCGATGACAAAATAGAAGATTCCCGCGATGAACAGCGGCAGCAGCGACGCGTAAGTCGGCACCTGCTTCTTGGCGATATACATGATCTCCATATAAGGTATGGCGGAAGCCAGCGACGTATCTTTAACAAGCGTTATTATCTCGTTCGAGCTTGCCGGGACAACTCTCTTCACCACCTGCGGAAGTATCACGCGGAAGAATGTCTGAGCCTTTCCGAAGCCGAGAGCTCCCGCAGCCTCATACTGCCCTTTCGGTATTGATTCAATGCCTCCGCGGAATATCTCCGCAAAATAAGCGGCGTAGTTCAGAACGAACGCCAGCAGTATCATATTAAAGATGTAGTCCTCGCTGCGTATGTCTATCTTATTGAGAAAATCACGCAGGAATTCCGGACAGGCATCGCTTATCCTTATGTACGGCACAGAGTACTGTACAACGATAAGCTGGAGCAGAAGCGGAGTTCCGCGCATTATAAGTATGTAGATGTTGGTAAGCCATGATATCGGCTTGAACCTGCACATTTTAAGAAGCGCCACGACCATTCCGAGCGGAATGGAATAAAGCAGCGTAAAAAAGAATATTTTCAGCGTCGGGATCGTGTATTGGAGCATCAGCCCGACCAGATTTCCTACCTGTTCGCTTGTCATAAGATCAGCCTTTCCCTGTCACGGTATCGCATAATTGCGGTGATACGATAAAGTGTAGTCACAGAACATATTATAACACAAACCGGACATATATTGCAATAGTTTTGCACAAAAAACAGCCGCGGACTCACCGCAGCTGTATGAATGTAAATATGTGTTATTTTACTTGACTGTTGTTATATCTTTTCCGAACCACTTGGTCGAGATCCTGGCGAGAGTTCCGTCAGCCTTGAGCTCAACGAGTATCTTCTGAACTTCATCGCGGAGCGCCTGGTCGTTCTTTCTGAATCCGACAGCATATTCTTCCTGTTCAAGGTTGCCGGGGAGTACAACATAATCCTTCTTGTTCTCTGTGATGAAGTAGTTTGCAACTATCGAATCAAGGAATACTGCATCGGAGAAACCGAGCTCCATCTGGTTGAGCAGGGTCACGTTGTCTTCAAGCGCAGTGATCGTGATAGTATCGTGCTTTTCCCAGTTATTGAGTATTTCTTCCGCAGTAGAGCCTGTCTGAACGCCGACAGTCTTTCCCTTAAGGTCGTCCATGGATTTTACATCGCTGTTGCCGGGAACTACGAAAATCATCTCGTTATTCATATAAGCTTCTGAAAGATTCATTGCCTGCTTTCTGGTATCGTTTATGGACATACCGTTCCAGATGCAGTCGATCTTGCCGAGATTGAGGTCCTCTTCCTTTTTCTCCCAATCGATAGGCTGTTTTACGAGAGTAATTCCCATTTTATCGCATACTGCCTGAGCTACGTCGATATCAAATCCTACGATCTCACCGGACTCGTTTGTGAATCCCATAGGCGGGAAGCTTGCGTCAAGTCCGAGAACTAACTGCTTGCTGTCAAGCACCTTCTGGAGCGACTGATCCGAGGAAGTCTGCGCCGGCGAATCACTTGCCTTTGTCGTGCTCTCAGACGACTTCTTATCGTTTGCATTGCCGTTTCCGCAGCTGCCCGCAGCGGTTATCATAGCTATCGCGGCAAATCCCGCAGCTATTCTTGTGATGAATGATTTTTTCATAATAATGACCTGCACCTGTCAAGGTGCATCTCCTTTCACTTTGATGCGGTTTTGCGCAGCAAAACCTGCTTGCTCCAAACAGGAGCATCGAAGTGTCAAGTTTGAAAAGTTATTTTCAAACTTGACCTCACTTCATTTTTCTGTTTCTGTTTCCGCGTTTATACATAGCGACATGGCCATACTCTGACCAACTTAATTATAATATCACATATTTCCGGGTTTGTAAAGGCGGTCAGACAGATTTTCGGCAGTCAATACAAATAATTGATATTTGTCCTCGTTTTTTTGGACTAATTTAACTCGCGTTATGCCTAAAAATGAATCCCGATTTTCTATACTCTGATTATTTACAAATCCCATTATTTGTGATATAATGATAGAATAAACAATTATGTGACAACAGGAAGGAAATGATATATATGACTGCGAAAAAAAACAGTACCAGAAGGATCATGATAGGAGCCACACAAACACTTATGGTAATGATGGTCATTGTAGTCATAGTGCACCTTATTTTTTATATGTTCCATACAACATCGCTCAGCGATGAGCTCTATAAATCAACGACCGACTACATAGCCCTTCATAACAGCGCTGAAAATCTTGTGAACGCCTCGGATTTTCTGACCGAAAAGGCACAGCGTTTTACCATCGTCAACGATCCCGAAGACCTGAACGCTTATTTTGAAGAATTAGACGGCGTCCGCCGCAGAGAACAATCCGTCGAGGATATCTCCGGGGCGTCACTGGACACCATGACCGTCGAGCAGATCAAAAAGGCTTATGAATACTCGGTCTCACTGTCCGAAAAGGAAATAGTCGCGATGAAGATAGTCTGCGACGCGATAGGCTATGACGCCCAGAACGAAAAGATCAGCGCTGCTGCACTCCCGGCCGAATGCTCCGGCATGACAGCTGACGAAAAAATAAAGTATGCACAGAAAATGCTCTACGATTCAAGCTACTACGAACAGAAAACGAGCATACGAAACGGCGTGGAAAACTGCGTAAGCGCTCTTATAGACGATACACGCATGATGCAGTCTGAATTTAAAAACAAACTTACCGCCAAATTAAACGGCGCGCGCGCATTTGTGATCCTTCAGATCGTTATTCTGATAATTATGCTGGTGATTTCTATTATTATAAACACCCGAAAAAACCGCCTTAAAAAGTCCATAGGAGCCAAAAAACAAGAGCAATAAATTTAAAAAAATGCCCGCCCCGATCAAATCGGGGCGGGCTTCATGTTATTTTCTGTTTGTTACTTCGACATCTTGAGCATATCGCCAAGCTTCAGCCTGTTTCCTGTGTGAAGGATTATGTGCTCATATACCTTTGCAACAAGCATTACGACCAGTATATCGAACACGGCGAGCACAACTATCGCGATCAGCGTCTCCACAAGACTTATCTTTCCGAGCATATAATCGGACGGGAGTACGAACGGCGATGAAATCGGAACATATCTCGCTATCACCGAGAGAGAGTTTTCTTCGCCTGCTACCTGCGGGAAGTAAGCAAGATAGAATCCGAGCACGCCCACAATGGACAGCGGCTGGATCGCGGGAGCAAGATCCTCCATTTTGCTGACGCTCGCACCTGCGACACCCGCAAGTCCCGCATACAGCAGGAATCCGAGAATAAAGGTGACTATCATCACAAGTATCGCGCTGGCATCAACACCCGAAAAAGCGTTTCCTATCTCATCAAGAACATTCTGCGCTTCAAGCTGGCTTCCGGTAAGAGCCGCTGCGCCGCCGGCTGCCTCAGCAATCTTATCCATCTTCGTGAATATACCAAACGGCATCGAGAGCAGGAATCCGAGTCCGCCGCCCATGCCTATGATGACGAACTGCATAAGCGATACACAGCACATCGCGAGGACCTTTCCGATTATCAGCGCAAGCGGTCTTATCGACGTGAGCAGATATTCCACGATGCGCGAGGATTTCTCGATCGCAATAGCCTGAGCAACGAGCTGGCTGTAGGAGAATATGAATATGAACAGAACTATCGCCGATAACATCGGAACTATCGACTTTATCATAGTTGTCACAAATCCTTCGGGCTCTTCTCCCGCGCAGCTTATCGTTGCTCTTACGCCGGCCATAGCGGTCACGAGTTTGTCTTCCGGAAGTCCCGAAAGAACAAGGAACTGCGCATGGAGCTGTGTAGCAAGCAGCTGCGATACAGCCTCGCAGTCGCCCTTGTTGACTTCTGATTTTTCACCGCCCGCATATTTCGACTCGACGGACAGCACATCTTTTTCAACGAAAACACGTGAGAGCATTGCCTTTTCGCTCGTATCCGCAAGCTCGGCGATCTTCTTTTCCGCCTCATCCGATGACAAAGCAGATACCGTAACGCCGATCTTTTCCATTGCGGCAGTGAGATCGAACGCATAATCCGTTTCATTGCTGAGATATAGAGTCTTTATGGAAAAAGTGTCTTCTCCGGATCCGGACTCGCTTACCTTAGAGTCGATAAAGAACGCCGGCAGTATGTTTGCAGTCGCAGCGATAAGCGCCGCTATCAGTGTTATTACAATTGTACCTATTATGAACGATTTTGTTTTTATCTGCTGCGTGAAAGTAAACGCAAATACTTCTCTCCAGCCTTTAGTCTTCATTTACTTCACCCCCACATTTCTCAACAAAAAGCTCGTGCAGCGACGGTTCTCTCAGATCGTACTTTATTACGCCGATACCGTTTTCTACCATTGCTTTCAGCATATTTTCCGCGTCCGCTTCGGACTTTACCTTGAATGACGAGCCGTTCGGAGTTTCCTCCACGAGTGTGAGTCCGCACTTCTCGGCTATCTCACCGATAGGCTTATCCGCTTTGATCGTGAGGTTCTCACGTCCCCTGCTCTTCTTGATCTCGTTCAGATTGCCGCTCATAACGACCTGTCCGTGATGCAGCAGCACAAGGTCTTCACAGAATTCCTCGATTGTTTCCATCTGATGCGAGGACATTATTATGTACTTGCCCGCGTCACGTTCCTGGCGGATTATGCTCTTGAATATGTCCGCATTCACAGGGTCGAGACCGCTCAGCGGCTCATCGAGAATGATTATATCCGGATCGCACAGAAGCGCGGCGGCAAGCTGGACCTTCTGCTGATTGCCCTTTGAGAGCTGCTCCGCCTTCATTTTCTTGTACTCCTCTATACGAAGCCTGCTGAAAAGGCTGTCGATCGCGGGAGTTGCTTCTTTCTTGCTCATACCTTTGAGCGACGCGAAATAGTACATCTGCTCCAGTATGTTATACTTGGGATAAAGTCCTCTTTCCTCGGCAAGATAGCCTACCTTTTCGTTCATTACGTCAAAAGGTTTTCCGTCCCATGTGACAGTGCCGGTATCCCTTGCAAGCATACCGAGTATCATTCTTATAGATGTGCTCTTGCCGGCACCGTTCGTTCCGAGAAACGCGAAGATGCCGGGCTTCGGGATCTCAAAAGAAAGATCCTCGACTGCGACCTTGTCTCCGAACTTCTTGGAAAGATGCTCAACGACCAGTGACATATTATTCCTCCTTAGCGTTTTTCTATTTTAAGTCTTATGCCGGTCTTCATTTCTCCGGCGACTTCAAATTCTGCAAAAGACGGGATACATACCGCGTCTATGCCGTCCTCGGCAAGAAAAGTCCTTGCAACTGCGGCAGCCTTTACCGCCTGATTGACCGCTCCCGCGCCTACAGCCTCGACTTCAGCCGGACTGCCTTCTCTTATTACCGCACAGATAGCGCCCGCTGTGGATTTCGGCACGCTTCGTGACGATACCTTGATGATATCCATACTTATTCCTCCGTTTTTTTATTCGCAGATATTTATTCTCTCAATGCCCGTACATTTTCCGCACTTTTCATCTATCGAAAGAAGAACCGCATTAATCATAATATCCCCGTCGGGATAGATGTGCTTCTGCGGATAATATGTCGTGAGCCTTGCTATTATTATATCCTTGTCTATGCCGAGTATCGACTCTTTCACGCCGGTAAATCCGACATCGGAGATAAATCCCGTATGCCCGCCTAAGATCTGCTCGTCGGCGGTCTGAACGTGCGTGTGAGTTCCTATCACAGCGGAAACGCGCCCGGCGAGATAATATCCCATCGCTTTCTTTTCGGAAGTAGCCTCGGCATGAAAATCGACGATTATATTCGGCGTATCAATGCTTTTCAGGAGCTCATCAGCACAGTGAAAAGGATTGTCGCAGCTCTCCATGAACGCCATTCCGATAAGATTTATGACCGCCACGGAAGTCCTGCCGAGGTCAAACACGGTATATCCCTTTCCGACGGTATCTCCGAAGTTAGCGGGACGTATTATGTCCTGCGCTTCCTCGAAAAGTTCGTTCATTTCGCGGCGGCGGAAGCAGTGATTGCCTGTTGTTATCACATCAGCACATTCACGCAGTATCGCAGCAGAGTGCGGCGTTATACCGTTACCGTCTGCGGAATTCTCACCGTTGACTATTGTCATATCCACCGAATAACGATGTTTAAGCTGCGGCATGAGCTTAACGAGATGTTCAGAGCCGCGGTGTCCTACCACATCTCCGACAAAAAGAATATTCAAGGCTTCACTCCGTTCCCTTAAAGCATACATGACCCCTCTGCCGATACGGTGTTTTCGCACAGCAGAGGGGAGAAATATGTTATCTTTCGAGTATCTGGCTTCTGTCAGGTCCTATGCCGACCATTGCTATCTTACAGCCGCAGAGTTCTTCAAGCTTAAGGATATACTTCTTGCATATATCGGGCAGCTCGTCGAACGAACGGCAGTTTGAAACATCGTCGTTGAAGCCGGGGAATGTCTCATATACAGGCTCGCAGTCGGCGAGTTCCTCAAGCGTCGGCGGGAAGTCCTTTATAATGCTTCCGTCGGGCTTTTTGTAAGCAGTGCAGATCTTGAGATCGCCTATTCCGCTCAGTGTGTCGAGCTTGTTTATCGCGAGCTTTGAAAGTCCGTTCACGCGTACCGAATGACGAACGATCACTGCGTCGAACCAGCCGGTCCTTCTCGGACGTCCGGTAGTTGTACCGAACTCGCCGCCCTTGTTGCGGATAGTGTCGCCGGTCTCGTCGTTGAGCTCCGTCGGGAAGGGTCCCTTTCCTACGCGCGTGGTGTATGCCTTTGCAACGCCGATTATGTCGTTTATTATCATGGGTCCCACGCCTGTTCCGACGCATACGCCGGCAGAAACGGGATGAGATGATGTTACATAGGGGTATGTTCCGAAATCTATGTCGAGCAGAGTAGCCTGAGCACCCTCGAACATTATCTGCTTTCCTGCCTTCGCAGCTTCATAAACTATGACGGAAACATCGTCAACATACTGCTTTATGCGCTTGCCGTACTCGGTATATTCCTTGATTATCGCTTCAATGTCATGAGGCTCGCCGCCGTAAACCTTGGTGATTATCTCATTCTTGAGCCTTCCGGTAGCGCGCGCTTTTTCCGCGAAAACTTCCGGATGTATGAGGTCATATACACGAATGCCGCAGCGCTCGTATTTATCCATATATGTAGGACCGATACCTCTCTTGGTAGTTCCGATGTCGCTGTTGCCCCTGAACTGTTCGGAAAGTCCGTCGAGCGTGATATGCCACGGCATGATGACATGAGCTCTCGGATCAACTTTCAGATTATCGAATGTGACACCTCTTGCACCGAGATTGTCGAGCTCGCCGATGAAGTCCTTCGGGTCGAGGACCACGCCCGCGCCGATAAGGCAGAGCGTCTCTTTATAAAGTATTCCGGACGGGATAAGGTGGAGCTTATAGGTCTCGCCGTTATTTACGACCGTATGACCTGCATTGTTTCCGCCCTGTGAGCGTACGACAACATCAGCTCTCGAAGCGATTATGTCGATTATCTTGCCCTTTCCTTCGTCTCCCCACTGTGTTCCTACTACTATACTTGCCGGCATCGTGATACCATTCCTTTCTTTCGCTGAAAAGCTTTGCTTTGGTAAAGCATAATTACAATATATTATAACACACTTTGAACGGTTTGTCATTAGTTTTTTGAAATTTTTTCAAAAAAATATGCCGCGCAGGTACAAAACTCTGTTCCTGCGCGGTATAAATCGTTTACGCTGCCTTTCCGAGCGCCTCTTCCTTTTTCGCTTTGTCCTTTTTTATGAGAAATATTAAGCTTATGATGCCAACAAAAGAAAGAATGGCAATATACGGCACAAAAGCTTCTGGCGAAGGAATGCCTGCAAACTTCATCATTGCCGCTTCGCTCCCGAAGATCGCAAACATTATTGAACAGCTCAGATTGTTGTTGAGCGCGTGAACGAACGCCGCGGGATATATTGACTTCGTTTTCTCGGTAAGAAGCGTGAGGAATGCGTTCATCACAATGCACAACAGACACATGAGTCCTATTCCCGAGAACGGATATCCCGGATATTCAACTCCGAAATTGTGTCCCGCTATTGTGAGCGGCGCGTGCCACAGTCCCCATATAACGCCGCCGACAAGCACTGCTACCGGCTTCGGCATCAGCTCCATAAGCTTCGGCATCATATATCCGCGCCAACCCCACTCCTCGCCGAAAGCCGGGAAAAGCAATATCACGGACGATGCGATCTGAAAGATATATATCCCTACGGTCTGCATATTCACGTTCGGGAAAGTTTCCGACAGGCTCATTCCGTCATTGTAAATCGCCCACAGCACGAACGCAGTTATCGCAGAATAAGCGATTGGAACTATCAGCGACGCCGTCCAGTATCCCATTTTGCATTTTATGTGAAGTCCGAGGTATGTATTCTTAAAGCCCTCTTTCGTGACAAGACGAGTTATCAGATGCGCCACGGACGGCATCATCATTCCGAACACACCGAGAAGATACACAGGAACAGCAATACTTTCATTTGTACTCGCATATAACGGCTCACCGTAATACGACCACATTATCGTAACAGCTATCCAGCCCGGCACGAACGAGATCAGAAGAAATATGATCAACCTTTTTACAGTCAGCTTCTTGTTATTGCTCATAATTCTCCGCCCCCTTTCTGAACAGCTTTACCGATATCCTGCATGAAACATAATATGCCGCGATGCAGAAATAAGGAAACAGTCCGAGCCAGATTACTATGTCTCCGCTCTGGAGCCACATCATGAACGCCTCCAGAGGATCGTCGTCGGACAGGAGCCATGAAATGTCGCCGAACAGAAAATACAGTGCCGCAATTATGAATACTCCGCCTATGACCGCACCCTTTATGGCAACTCCTCTCTGCGAACCGAAGCGTATCATGAAAGGTATCTCTATAGCCGAAAGCAGCAGCGAAAAAACAAATATTATGACGATCATAGCACTATTGTTCACAACTCCGCCGAGCATCGCGCAGGTTATCGTGTCCGATATGAACGTTAAGAACAATATTGAAACATTCAGAATAAGAATGTAATAATATTTGGCTTCAACATGACCCTTTGCACCCTGAGGAAGCGACATCGTGAACGCGCAGCACGTCCTGCTCTCATCAACTGCGAACAGCGAGCTTATCGCCATTGAGGGCAGCCAGAATGCCAGAAAATAGCACGCCGCAAATCCGACAGTCAACTCTGTCAATTCTTCACTTTTCGGCGTCATTCCGCGCAGCGTAAACCCGAACAGACACATAAGGATAAGTGTCAGACAGCAGGCACCGGCCGTCACGAGCGAGAAGATCATCGAAGAAAGATTGAGACGGAAGTTTTTATATAAAAGTCCCGACATATTACTTCTCCCTCCTTCCGTAAAGCGCATACATCAGCCCGAATCCGACCGCCAGCTCGCCGAAGAATATTATCGGCGTGAGCGGAAATATCTGCTCACATAATCCGATAAGGTCTATCTCGGTTTTCGTCGAGCCGGGCTCCGGTGTATTGGTCACAAAAAAGATCACTTCTACTACAATGACTGTTGCGATAAGCGCAAGCATACCCTTGTCCATGCCCCGGAAAATACGGATATACACCTGAGCTATGACAGACAGCAGCGTTACTGCCGAGACCGAAGTCGCAAGAACAGCGATCTCTCTGTAGCTGATGCTTTCGCCGATAAGAGCGTCAATGAATGATATATAGCCTATCGACAATACAAGCGCGGATGCGGCGGCTATAAAGTTCATAAGAGTTTTCATTGCCGCGCGCCTTGCGGGAGTCACGGGCGTGCATTTTGCGTATCTCTGCCAGATCGCATACTCGTCTTTTCCGGCAATGTCGGCTCCCGAAAAAATGAAGCTGAGTGTCATAAGCGTCGGAAAACCCTTTAGCCAGAGATACAGTGTGTTTTTCATATTCTGCTGCAAGCCTTCAATGTCAAGCTCTCCCGTACCGGCTTGTGTGCCGGCGAGATAGTCAATTGCCTTCCCGATATTTCCGTACTTGAAGCTTATAAGCGTGAGCCAGCCGAACAACGCCCACGCAGCGAACATTATCAGCCCCGTGATATACGATTTGCGCGCAAGATAAAATTCACGGTAGAGCTGTCCGGTGAAAGTTCCTCTCTTCATATTAACACACACACCTTTCACTTTAATGCGGTTTTGCGAAGCAAAACAAGTTTTCTCAAAACGTGAGCATTGAAGTGACGAGTATGAAAATCTTTGATTTTCATATCTCAAAACCACTCCTTCTTTTCACGGTTGACATAAAACAGCATAATATCTTCGAGTGTCGTCTTTTCGATAGCCGTGCCGGAATATTTCTTCTCTGCGGCGGCTCTGTCGGAAACCATGACCTCCGCGCCGAAATCAGTTACGCGTGCGCTTATGAAGTCTTCGGGAGCTATCTCCTTATACTCCGCCTTTGTGCATTTTATAACGCCATGGCTTTCAAGAACATCGTCCTTATAGCCGGTCAGCAGTATCTTTCCCTTGTCTATGAATGTCACGCAGTCCGCTATCTTTTCGAGGTCGCTCGTGATATGCGAGGACATGAGTATCGAGCGGTCACCCTCCATAAGATATTCGCGGAACATATCGAGTATCTCGTTGCGCACAACGGGGTCGAGTCCCGTGGTCGCCTCGTCCATTATCAGGAGCTTCGCGCTGTGCGAGAGTGCAGTGGCGATCTGCATCTTCATCTTCATGCCCTTCGAGAACTTCTTGAGCTTTTTCTTCACGGGAAGTCCGAACCTGTCGCAAAGCTCAAAAAATCGCTTTTCATTCCACTCTCCATAGAGTCCTGAAAACATTTTTGAAAGCGCTGCGCCCGTGAAAGAATCATGGAACGGCAGCTCGTCGAACACGACTGCGATCTGCTCCTTGATATCATACTCGTCCTTTATGTGGTCGAGACCAAGCATTTTTATCTCGCCGCCGTCGTTTTTTATGATATTGAGCAGCGAGCGGATAGTCGTGGTCTTTCCGGCACCGTTCTGTCCGATGAATCCCATTATCGAGCCCTTTGGCACATCAAAGCTCACGTTGTCGAGCGTGAAGCCGTCGTATTTCTTGGTAAGCCCAGTTATTTCTATCGCGTTTTCATAATCAGTCATTGCTGTTTTCCTCCTTATACTTCACAGTTCATCATGTTTTTTTCTTCTTCTCTCCCCGCCTCCGGCGGGGAGAGAAGAACAATATTTTATTTCTCGCTTTATGTGTTATCCTCCGAATACATAAGTTCTATCATTTCTTTCAGCTCTTCGACCGTAAGCCCGCACATTCGCGCTTTTTCGCAGGCTTTTGCAAGAAGCTCCTCCGTCTGGCGGACGGATTCCTCGCGCAGGAAATCTGTGTTCTGCGATTTTACAAAGCAGCCCTTTCCGGCGTAGTTTTCGATGTACCCGTCACGTTCGAGCTCTTCATAGGCGCGTTTTGTCGTGATAACGCTGATACGCAGCTGTGCCGCGAGGACTCTCATCGACGGCAGGGCGTCCCCTGCTGCAAGATCTCCGTTCATTATCTGCGTTTTTACCTGTGAGACTATCTGCTGATAGATAGGCTCATCGGACGAATTTTTAAGAATGATATCCATAGCTCCTCCGAATTTTGTATATATACATTATACACAGTATAACACCAATATTATGATTTGTCAATAGCTTTTTTAAATTTTGATACTGTTTTACAAATTAATATTTGACATAACAAAACCGCCGTTCATTACGAACGACGGTTTTGTTGTTATGACAAAGGTGTTTTTATCCCACGCGCATTGCCAAACGCTGACGGTCAGCAACTCCGGAAGAACCGGTATGTCCTATCTTTGTGCCTGCTTCAACAGTGTCACCCTCTGAGACATTCGCTTTGCTCAGGTGATACCAGAACCAATAATGTCCGTTATCATCGCATATCAGCACCGACAGCCCGAAACCGCCCTTATATCCGACAGATTCAACAGTGCCTCCGACTAACGCCGTAACATCGCAGTCGGCTTCTCCGTAAATGAAAAACTCTGCGCCGTCAAAGACAAACAGATTTTTATCAAACGGAAGAATATAGTCAAGATCTGTCCCGCTGCGCTCTTTAACAAGCGCCCACGCGTCGTCACCCACTATCGGTTCATCAAGGAACGGACCGTAGAAACCGTTCCCGTTGCACAGAGCTTCGGGTAATGTGAACCCGGAAGTGTCACCGGAGGTTTCCTCGCCGCCTGTTGCCTCATAAGCGCCGCCTGTTGCCTCATAAGGCAGCTCGCCAGGGGCGTAAATTCCTGCGATCTGCGAAAGGTCGCCTTGTTCATTCGACTCACGCGAAGCATCCGGTTCAAAGATTATCCGTTCACCGTTTAACATTACTGCCGCGATATTTCCGATGTCGATCTGATCGGGGTTCATCCACATAAAGCGAGTAAGATAGTTTGAATCCGTCGAAGTTACATTACACTTTCTGATGACTAAATCGATAGTCCTGATCGTTGCGGGGTCAATATCTTCGTTTGTGTCAGCACAGCCAATTTTCTCGCCCATTGTGTGTGCGCTCAGAAGAAATTCTTCCTCTGTTCCGTCCTTATACTGAATAACGCAGAACCTCGAGTCAGTTACTTCGCTGCCCATATCATCGGTAAGAAATTCCCGGTCACTTATGATATAAAAGCCGTTAGGAGACACAGTCACGGTGTACATATCGGAATTATTGACAGTTTGATAGATATGCTGCTGTTTTATGCCGGTCACAGAATATGAGCCTATGTGTTCCGGCTGCCCGTTGTTTACATTTACCGGTATATGCTCGAATGTAATATTATTTATGGTCTCTCCCTCATCAAGCAAGAGTTCGGCAGAGCAAATGAAGCGGTTATTGCCAAGCGCCTCATAAGAGCTAAACCAATGTCTTTCGACAGTATCCTGATACTCATAAAAGTTGACCATAAACGGGGCTATATTGCCGTTATGACCGGTGTTCGCATTGACCTTACTTTCGGCTTTGTAGATCACCCTTATAAAGTATCCGTCATAATCGATCTGCTCGATAGTCGCAGTCAGATCACTGAATTCCAGTACATCTCCGACAGCTTCCATAATATCTTTGCTGTCTCCCGCGTCTTTCTCGGCAGGATCCCTGTCCGATCCGACCTGAAACATCGGCTTGTTTTCATTCCGGATATCTGCGGTACTTTCAGCGTTCGCATCTGTCTCATGATACCCCGCTCCGGTACTTGTTACGGGCTCTTTCTGCTTAAGACCTCCGTTTTCCTTCAGATAGCCTATTCCCCACACGCTCCCGCCTATCACAGCGACAGCGGCGGCAGTTCCGGCGACCGCGGTGAATATCCTGCGGCTCTTCTTCGGTTCGGCGCGCTCCGGAGTTATCTCCACAAGCCTGCGGCGCTCGAAGCCGTCATTTTTTTCTTTCATATTTTCAGTCCTTTCCAACACTTTTGATAAAGCAGTACCGGGATCGGAACAAGGATATGCTTTATCGAGTGCGGAAACCGAACATTCAATTATTTCTTTATAGTTCATGATCTTCGTTCCTTTCATCGGTGATAAACTTTGCGAGCTGTTTTCTTCCCCTCATCAGGCGTGACAGCACAGCCGATCTTGATGAGCCCGTTATCTTCGCGATCTGCTCCGCGGAATATCCCTCGTAGTAGTGCAGATAAAGCGCAGTGCGGTATTTTTCGGGCAGCTTCATCAGCGGGATATCCGGCGCTGCGGAGCTGTCCTTGTCGTCGTAATGCACCTTTTCCTCCGCCTCCGTGAGCGGTAAGGAATTTCTGTGCCAGTACGAGCGCAGGATATTCCTGCTCCGGTTTATCGCGCATCTCAGGAGCCATGCTCTGACGTGCTCATCGCTGTTGAAGCTTCCGGAATATGTATATAGTCCGAGAAACACTTCCTGCGCGACATCGTCCGCGTCGCTGGGATTTTTCAGGTTTATGAGCGCTGTCCGATAAACGCTTCTGTAATACATCAGCATGTATTTTTCGAGCTCGGAAGGGGTCACGTTATCACCTCGCTTTTTGAATGATATTGAAAGGACCTTTCATATATAAAACAAACCAGGCGCAGAAAAGATTGCATTTTTCTGTTTTTTATCTCATATTTTTATCATTATCTGCAATTCGCTTTTTTGATGTGAACCGCTGAATTTGCCGCTGGTTATGCGGTATCGCCGCGTTTAAAATTTTCAGAACGATGTAATTTTACCATAATGTTAAAGATTTTGACATAGTTATTGTGCAAAGTTACAGAAAAGGTTTCATTTATAAAAAATGTTGGTCTTTCCGGTTGACATTTCCGAAATTGTATGTTATACTTTTGTCAAAGTAGGAGAACAGAAAAAGAACAAAAGAAATAAAATATAAGAGATAAGTTAGGCCCACTGATATAAAGGAGATAAGTTATGAAAAAAACAATGATATTTACCGCCGACGGCGATACATACTTATCGGTGGTATACAAACCGGGTGAGATCACCCAAAGACACATTAAACTTGACAGTACACTGTACTATGCCGAAATAACCGGAAACGAACAGAACGGTTTTGCCGTGAGATTTCACCTTCCCTACTTCAAGAAATACAACAAGGGCGGGTTCATCTCAAAGCAGAGCGCTCTGAACTATGAACAGGACATCTGCGACGCGCACTTTGACGACTATATCGCGGGAGAACCAGAAGAGATATACGAATCAGTCATAGCATGATCGTTTCCGGCAGGCATCGTATGATGACTGCCGTTTTTGCGCAAAAGGAGCTCCCATGAAAAAAAGTCTTTCAAGAATCATCGCAGCGGCCGCTGCTTCGGCACTTCTGCTTTCCGGCTGCGCAAGAGTGCCCGATCCTCCGGAGTTCGACCCCGACAGCTCCGATGTAAAGATCACCCTTTCAGAGCTTTGCGGCGAAAATACCGAAGAAGCTGTGCTCAGAGATCACGAGAACTTCTATGTTATCGTCAATCGCCTCAACAGCAGATATAACGAATTCGGGTATTTCCGCAACAATGATATGTTCTTCTACGAATATTTCAAGCCGGATACGAGAGCTCACAACGCCGATCTTTATTACAGCGGCGGCAGGTGGTATATGGATTATTCCGAAGAAGGAACTCCTGACCTTGAATACCGCTGGTATGCTATGAGCGACGACGAGATGCGCTCTGTGATACTGTCCGAAGATACGCTGGAATTCTTTGATCCAGCCACTGCGGAAAAAGAGCGGTTATACGAAATAACAACAAACGAAAAAGGCGAGGCTTACGCATATACCACAGAGAGCAGAGAAGCACTGAAAGCTGTAATGGAAAAGCTGAGCTTATCGGGTATGCAGTTCAACGGTGCAAGATACGATCACAGATATATCTTTGACAAAGAGACCGGCGATCTTATCAACCGTTCCGATTACATCTCACTCGCGTCCGGAGTCCACTATCGCTTATACGACACCGAAACCCTGTATGATGTGAACGAACCGGATTTCATGCACATGGTGATGTCCGCCACAGATAACGCGCTCAATGACGAGGAAGCCGAAAAAGTTACACTGACCGCTGTGTATGACGACGGACAGACATTCACGATACAGTATAACGGGACATACAAAGTGAGCCTTGTTCCGAAAGCAGGATATACCGCTTATACCAACGCGCAGAAAACCGCTCCGTTTGAAGGATTTTTCCCATACGAGGACACAACGGTGTATCTTTTCAAAGAATGATAATCACATGATCTCCCCTGCCCAGCACGGGGGAGATTTTTTCTGTCACTGACCTGTTTCAGAGCGTATGAAAGCTTGACAAATCATTTATACAGTATTATAATAAGTGTGTGTTTTTACTATTGCAATTTATGTCTCCCCTGCCTCCGGCGGGGGAAACATAAACAAGAATTTAATTAAGCTGTAAATATATATTTTATTACCGGAGGTGAGCGTGATGTCCGGAAAAATGCTGCGACGTGCGGCTGTACCGTTTTTCATGCTTATTCTTGTATATGCTTTATTGTTTTCCGTTCCTGCCGGAGCGGAGAATATACCTATGGGCGGAGGATATGCCGTAACCGGACAGCTAAAAAATGTCGGCTATGCGGCTAAACTGTACAATGCCGAAAACGGACTTCCCACCTCGGACGCAAACTGCATAATGGCGGCAAGCGACGGATATATATGGATAGGCGGCTACAGCGGCATAATAAAATATGACGGAGCCGACTTCGAACGCCTCGATCCTTCCAACGGACTTACAAGCGGACGCGTGATCTTCGAGGACAGCAAGCATCGCATCTGGGTCGGCACTAACGATAATGGCACGGTAATGCTTGACGGAAATGAACGCCGGCACTACACATATAAGGACGGGCTGGCTTCATCGTCGGTGCGCAGCATATCCGAAGACGCAGACGGTAACATCTACATAGGTCTCGCGTCGGGTCTCGCATACGTCGGGACAGATATGACGCTAAGACAGCTCGATGACGAAAGGATCAATTCCGCTTCGGTGCAGCGCCTTGTATCCGACAGCAAAGGAAACATCTTCGGAAACACCCGAAACGGCGAGATATTCTGCATTTCTTCCGGAAAGATCATTTCGTTCTATACATCAGAACAGCTCGGGACCGCAAAGATCACAACTGTTTACGCAGATACTGAAAATCCCGGGACTTTCTATTTCGGCACGGATCAGGATAAGATATACCGCGGAGCCTTCGGCGCCGGTATTTCAGATCTCACCATGATAAAGACCGGTCCTGCGGAAAATATATGCTATATAACCCGCGCCTGCGGAAGAATATGGATAAATTCCAACAACTTCGCAGGATATCTTGACGAAAACGACAGCTTTCACGAGCTTACAAATATCCCGCTCAACAACGCTATCGAGATGATGACGCCGGATTATCAGGGAAACCTTTGGTTTGCGTCAACAAGACAGGGCGTGATGAAGGTCGCGGCTACAAATTTCCGCAATGTGACAGAGCTTTCGGGTATAGATAAGACAGTAGTCAACGCGGTCTGCCATTATGGCGATATGATATATATAGGTACCGATACCGGACTGGATATAATCGACAGCTCGTTCTCGCGCGTCAGCAATGAACTGACCCAGCTGCTCAGCGATGTGAGGATACGCTGCATTACCGACGACGGCGCAGGAAATCTGTGGTTCTCGACTTATACGGACAGCAAGGGACTTATCTGCTATTCTCCTGAAAAAGGCATAAAAAGCTATACCACCGATAACGGACTTCCGGACAACGGCGTGAGATGCGCCGCAGTAAAATCGGACGGAAAGCTTCTCGTCTGCACAAACGGCGGACTTACAATAATATACAACGGCGTGATCGAAAAAAACATAGGCCATGAATCGGGAATAAAGAACACTGTGTTCCTGACCGTTGAGGAAGGAGCCGACGGCAGGATATATGCGGGCTCAGACGGCGACGGGATATATGTTATAGACGGCAACAAGATCACCAATATCGGCAGACAAGACGGCCTTTCAAGTGATGTTGTCCTTCGCATAAAAAGAGATGACATCAGGAACGTTCTCTGGATAATCACATCAAACTCTATCCAGTTCATGCGTGACGGCGTTATAGCCGAAGCCGAGGGATTTCCGTACAAGAACAACTTCGATATGTTCTTCGGCCAGAACAACGATCTCTGGATATTATCGTCATACGGAATATACCGTGTAGATGCGCTTGATCTGCTTGACGGCGGAGAGCTCGACTATGAGCTCTGCAATTCGGCCAACGGACTTCCGAGCATTCCGACAGCCAACGGATTCAGCGCACTCGACGCTAACGGCGACCTCTATATAGCAGGAAGATCCGGTGTAAGCGCCGTGAACATCTACCATTACTTTGAGCAGAACAGCACAATAAAGACCGTTATAAGATCGTTCATCTGCGGAGATGAGAAAATAACGCCGGACAACAGCGGCACATACACCATAAAGCCGGACCCCGGAAGAATTCAGATAAAAGCCGCGATACTCGACTATACCCTGTCGGACCCGATAGTGAGATTATATCTTGAAGGCGGAAACGACGCAGGTATCATCGCGCCTCACAGCGAGCTTACCGCACTCGAATTCACCGGTCTTCCCTATGGACGATATACTTTCCATATACAGATACTTAACGGCAACGACGGCTCGGTAGCGGAAGAAACAACGTTCCCGATCATAAAGCAGCCGAAATTCTTCGAGATGATCGGCGTAAGAATAGCGCTCATCGTGCTTCTTGTACTTGCAGCCGCATTCATCGTATGGCGGGTCATGACGAACACGATTATCCGCAGACAGTATGAGCAGATAAGAGTTGCCAAGGAAGAAGCGGAGAGAGCAAATTCCGCAAAGTCACGCTTTCTCGCGAATATGTCCCACGAGATACGTACGCCGATAAATACTATCATGGGCATAGACGAGATGATACTCCGTGAAGACGCGACTGATGTTCCGGAAGAATATTTCAATTCCGTGTCGAACTACGCCGAGGATATAAAGAACGCATCCGAATCACTCCTGAGCCTTGTCAACGACCTGCTTGATATGTCGAAGATAGAATCCGGAAAGATGCATCTTGTCGAGCAGGAATATGACACCGTGGAGCTGATACGCTCGATCGTGTCTATGATAAGAGTACGGAGCAGCCAGAAAGGATTATCGTTCGATCTCGACATAGACAAAACACTCCCGAAGCGTTTGTACGGCGACTGCGGAAAGATAAAACAGATAGTTCTGAACCTGCTCACAAATGCGGTGAAATATACCGAAAAAGGCGGATTCGTTCTTAAGATCACGTCTGAGCGTCAGGAAGACGATAAAACGTCGCTGCGCATATCCGTAAAGGATACCGGCATAGGAATAAAGCCGGAGGATATGGAGAAGCTCTTCACAGCGTACGAACGTCTCGACGAAGAGAAAAACAGCGGGATCCAGGGAACGGGGCTCGGGCTTGATATTTCGAGGCGCTTTGCCGAACTCATGGGCGGCAGGCTTTGGTGCGAGAGCGTTTACGGCGAGGGGTCGGAATTCATTCTCACCTTCGCACAGAAGATAGTTGACTCAGAAAACATCGGTAAATTCACCGAGCACAGCGAAGAGCGCAGAAAAGGCGCGTATGTCGCGATGTTTACAGCTCCGGACGCTAAGGTGCTCGTTACTGACGACAATCCGATGAACCTTAATGTCATAAAGGGGCTCCTCAAAGCCACAAAGGTGCAGGTCACCACCGCGGACAGCGGCGAACAGTGCCTTGAGCTGCTGAAAGGACAGAGCTTCAATATCGTATTCCTCGACCACATGATGCCGGGCATGGACGGACTCGAAACCGTCGCGCATATAAGAGAAGATCACCCCGATCTGCCGGTATATGCGCTTACTGCAAATATCACGGCGGGCGGCGACGATTTCTACAAGTCCAAAGGCTTCAACGGCTATCTTTCAAAGCCGATAGACAGCCCGACCCTCGAACGGACTATAATGGAACATCTCCCGCCTGAAATGATCGAAAAGCCTGCACAGAACGAGGATACTGCCGAGCCCGAAGAACTGCCGGATAATATGCTCTGGCTTAATGATGTCGAGGGTATCTCGGTACCGGAAGGAATCAGCAATTCCGGAGGCGTATCATCGTTCCTGTTCTCGCTGAAAATGTTTGTTGACACAATGGATGATAATTCCAGAGTGATAGAAGACGCATACAACAGCTGCGACATACGGCTTTACACAGTGAAGGTGCACGCGCTGAAAAGCTCGGCGCGGATAATCGGAGCTTCCGGGCTCTCGGAGCTGGCGCAGGAACTTGAAAACGCGGGCAGCAATGAAGATATGGCGTTCATAGACGCGAATACGGAGAAGCTGCTCTCGGATTACCGCGCATACAGACAGAAGCTCTCGCGTTTGGCGGACGGCAGCGCAGCTGAAAGCAATAAACAACCGATACCGGAAGATGAGCTTCGTGACGCATACAGCGCGCTGAAGGAAGTTGTTCCGCAGATGGATTACGATTCGGTTGAAATGGTCATCGGACAGCTGAAAGAATATGAGCTCCCTCCCGATGACGCCGAAAAGATCGACGCACTTGAAAAAATGCTCAGAACATTTGACTGGGATCAGATGGAAGAACTGATAAATAAGGAGAGCTGAAAATGAAGAGAGTAATAATAACCGGATCAAAAGAGACCATGTCGGTCAAGATCCTGGAGAAAAAAGTCACGGAAACAGGCGCGAGCTGCGTATTTGTTCCCTGCAGCATCAAAGATCTGAACACAAAGCTCGAATATGCCGATCTCATAGTTCTTTATGTTGAGGAAGGCGGGATCCCCGGCGACGATGTTCTGCAGTTTCTTTCGGATAAAGCAACGGACCACGGCAAGCACATGATCGTGATAGGCGGACCTTCCGACCTTGTCTATATCTCACAGAAGGTGCATAAGGAAAGAATATACAAATCGTTCGGACGTCCGGTCGATAACAAAGAATTCGTCAGCACAATAAGAGAGCTGTTTGATAAAGTAAGCTCCGGCGAGTTCAAGAAAACTCTGCTCATAGTGGACGACGACCCGGGCTATCTCGGGCTTGTACGCGAATGGCTCAAGGATAAATACAACATCACGGGCGCAGCTTCGGGTATGCAGGCAATAAAGTGGCTCGGCAAGAACAAAGCCGACCTCATTCTGCTCGATTACGAAATGCCGGTAACGAGCGGCCCTCAGATGTTTGAAATGCTCAAAAGCGACGAAGAAACAAAAGATATACCGATAATATTCCTCACAGGAAAAAGCGACCGCGAAAGCGTGCTTGCGGTACTTGCGCTCAAACCCGAAGGATATTTCCTGAAAAACATAAAGAAAGCCGAGCTTATCGAAAGGCTCGATGAATTCTTTGTGCTGAAAGGCGCAAAAAAATGAAACTTAAGATTGCATTTTTACAGCTTCTCCCCAGAAAAGACGCGAAGGAACAGTTTGAAAAAGGAAAAGCCGCCTGCGAAAAAGCAAAGCAGCTCGGCGCGGATATAGCGCTTTTCCCGGAGATGTGGAGCGACGGATACTATCTGCCGCAGAATGAAGCGGAGATCAGCTCCCTCGCTGTCGGAACAAACAGCGGATTCATCGCGGGATTTTGCGACCTTGCAAAAAAGCTTGAACTTGCGGTGGGAATAACATTCCTTGAAGCACATGACCCAAAGCCGCTGAACTCGTTTATCCTGTTTGACCGCAATGGAAAAGAAGTGCTGCACTATTCAAAGGTGCATATCTGTGCGTTCGACCTCGAAAAGGTACTGTCACCCGGAGACGATTTCTATGTATCGGAGCTCGACACCGGGAGCGGCACAGTAAAAGTCGGAGCAATGATCTGTTTCGACCGCGAATTTCCCGAAAGCGCGCGGATACTTATGCTGAAAGGCGCAGAGCTGATACTCTCCCCGAACGCCTGTCCGCTTGAAATAAACAGGCTTGCAACTCTCCGCGCACGTGCTTATGAGAATATGCTCGCGATAGCTACATGCAACTATCCCCAGGGACATCCGGACTGCAACGGCCATTCAGCTTTATTTAACGGCGTGCCGTGGCTCCCGAACGAACCCGGTGTGCGGGATATGTGCGTATTTGAAGCTCCCGGAGATGAAGGCGTTTATACCGCAGAGCTCGACCTTGATCTGCTCCGTGAGCACCGTGAAAGGGACGTAATGGGCAATAAATTCAGGCAGCCCGGAAAATACGGGATACTGACCGAAAGCATATAGAACATTGTTTTTTCCGTTTTCAGGAAACCTTCTAAACGTCGTGACGGCGCCCGGAAGGTTTCTTTTGACGTAACATTATTCAACACTTTATTCAGCACCAAAAAATTATTTTCTTCCCCGCCTCCGGTGGGGGAGAAAAACACGATACTGTGTTTTCCGCATAAGTTGTGAACGGTTTTCATTCACTGCTTCATTCGGTATTGATCAAACTAATCACCAATTATGGAGGCGAACCTTTTGGATACAGAAAATGTCCTCGCGCAGATGACCGCTGAGGAAAAAGCCGCACTGGTGTCCGGCACAAATTTTATGTACACCAACCCGATACCGCGGCTCTCTGTACCGAGTCTCAGCATGGCGGACGGACCCCACGGCCTGCGTGCGCAGACGGGCGAATGGGATAACGGCGTAAGTCAGTCGGAACCAGCCACTGCGTTCCCGACAGCCGCAGCGACCGCGTCCGGCTGGGCCCCCGAAAACCTGCGAAAAATGGGGAGAGCAATAGCGGAAGAATGCCGCTATTACGGCGTTCACACCCTGCTCGGTCCCGGCGTGAACATCAAGCGAAATCCACTCTGCGGAAGAAACTTTGAATATTTTTCCGAAGACCCGCTGCTCGCAGGGATTATGGGCGCCGCAATGGTCGAAGGCGTACAGTCCGTCGGCGTCGGCGTATCCTTAAAGCATTTTGCCCTCAACAACAGCGAGAATTTCCGCTTCATGGGCAATTCCGCCGCAGGTGAAAACACTATGCGGAAGATATATCTCAAACCGTTTGAATACATCGTAAAACACGCACATCCCGCTACCGTGATGTGCGCGTACAATCGGATAAACGGCGTGTTCTGCTCGGAAAACAAATGGCTGCTGACAGATGTGCTTCGCGACGAATGGGGATTTGACGGCGTAGTGATGAGCGACTGGGGAGCGGTAAGAGAGCGCGTCCCGGCGCTGAAAGCGGGCCTTGATCTCGAAATGCCCGGCGATACCGCGATCTGCCGCAGGAACATACTCGATGCAATCACCGACGGAACTCTGCCGGAGGAAATACTCGATAAAGCCTGCCGTAATATCCTTAACTGGGTCGATAAATACTACAAGCCGGCAGATAATACTCCGTTTGACCGGAAAGCGCATCATAAGCTTGCCGGTGAGATCGCGGCGGACTGCGCCGTGCTGATGAAAAACGACGGGACGCTCCCCTTAAGCGGAAATGAGAAGCTGCACATTGCCGGTGAGCTTTTTGCGAACATGCGGTATCAGGGAGCCGGCAGCTCCATGATAAATCCCACTGAAATAACGACTCCGAAGGACGCGTTTGAGAAAAACGGCGTCATCACCTGCTCCGCGGAAGAAAGCGATGTTATCCTTGTATTTGCCGGACTTACCGATGACTATGAATCCGAAAGCTTCGACAGAGACAACATGAGGCTGCCGGAAGACCAGCTCCGCGAGATAGACGAGCTCTGCAAGACAGGGAAAAAGATAGTGGTCGTGCTGTTCGGCGGGTCTCCGGTGGAACTGCCGTTCACCGACAGAATAAACGCGCTGCTGAATATGTATCTTCCCGGCCAGAACGGCGGGACCGCTGTATATGAGCTTCTTTTCGGCATAAAGAACCCTTCGGGAAAGCTTGCGGAAACATGGCCGATGTGGTACAAAGACGTTCCGAGCGCCAAAAGCTTCGGAAAAACGCTGAATGAAATTTACAGCGAGGGCTGTGAAGTCGGATACAGATACTACAACAAGCATGACATACCGGTGCGTTTTCCGTTCGGATACGGGCTCAGCTATACTACATTCGAAAAAAGTGACTGGGAGCACAGCGGCAACACTTACACACAGACGATCACAAATACCGGTGACCGCGCCGGCGCTGAGGTCGCTCAGCTCTACATTGACGGCGAGTTGAAAGGCTTCAGAAAAGTAAGGCTGGAGCCGGGAGAATCCGTGACTGTTGAGATCACTCCCGAGAAAGAAGACGACGATAATTATCCTGATGAATATATCGTATCGCCGGATCCTCCGATATTCCCCGTAACTCTCGAATCCCGCTTCAACGATCTGCGTCAGACTTTTCCCGGACGTGTTATCCACTATATAGTCATGTCCGTCGCGCGAAGGCATGCAAGAGACGCAGAAAAGCTCCCGCACGGTCACGAAAAGGTGAACAAGCGCAAGGGCGCTCTGTTCATGAAGCGGATACTGGAAAACAATTCTCTGCGTTCAATGACCATGTGCGCAGGAAAAAACATGCCGTACAATTATGCACAGAGCTTTATGGAACTTACCAACGGTCACTTCATAAAAGGTATCAGGCATCTCAGAAAAAAGATTATAGTCCCGAAGCTGCCTAAAGACGAGAAAGAAAGCAGCCGCAGATAAAACAATGCGTACACACAGGACCCACATTTTGTGGGATCTGCTCGTACGCATTTTTTGTTTATTAATCATGCAAATCCGATGAGCCGATACTGCATTCACTATAAATTTCGTGACAGTTATCACGGCAACTCCTCACCGTTCATCCTTATACCTCCGGCTATGAGTTTCGCGAGGAAATATATTATCGCGCATTCGTCTTCCTGCCATATACGGCGGCTGTGCGGTTCGGCGCAGATAATATATCCGTAGGTCGTTTCATTCAGACTTATCCTTGCAATAAGGACATTATCCATTTTGTACTTCTTGAGCACGTTTAAAAATTCCGGAGCGCTCTCGCTGAGTTCATCTATAATATTTGTGCGATATATGTCGTCAGTCGTTATCCGTACGATATCCGGTACTTCTTCCGCGAAATCCTTGTTGAGAACAGCGCGCATCACATTATTCTTATCGGTATAGTACAGGTCGGTTATTCCCATTTCTTCCTTAAGAAACGGAAGCACCGACTGGAATTTATTCTCAGTGCCGTTAACGAATTCGACACGTCTCGTTATGGCCTGCATTATCGTGCAGATACCGTGTCCCGCCATAGTTCTGATCTCTATGTTCTTGTGCTTTTCCTCGACATAGATAATATAGCAGTTTCTGCCTTTGCTCTTTCCGCGGTACAGCGTCTTGTCTATCATGGCAAAAAGGCCGTTGTATTCGGTCGCATCGTCCGGAAATGTCGCGCAGCCTATAGTTCCGGTAATAAGCGGCGTGCATTCTTCAAGCTCATAATTTCTGCGTAGCACCGTGCCGTCATTATACATCGAGTTGAAAAACGCTTTCTTTTCGGGATACTTGATATCTCTCAGGTTGACGAACAGAAGCTCATCGCCACCGAAACGTCCGACTATTCCGAATCCGTCCATATACGCCGAAAACTCTCCGGACAAATTTCTGAGCACGCCGTCGCCTGCACTGTGTCCGTAGGTATCGTTTACGAATTTAAAGTTATCGAGATCGAGCATACCGAATGTGAACGGTATCTTCTCAGCGATCAGTGATTTCGCAAAGCCAAGGATATATGGTCTTGCTATAAGTCCTGTCAGAGGGTCGAGAATATGATCCAATTCCGTTGTTTCCAGCAGATCGGCAAAATAATGATATTTTATGAGCTGCTCCAGTTTATACATTTCTGTAAACCTCGCCATATATTGTTAAAGACAAATAATTTCACATTAGTTACAATTCGCTATTTTTTATTATACACTATTAATTATAAAATTTCAAGGCCTTTTTCAAAAATTCAACTCTTTATATGTAAGCCGCAGCTTTTTGAATGTTCCTTTTATTCACGCAATTCTTTCGTTGCCACTTTTATGCGCGCATTGTGCGCGCTTTTGGAGATCTTATTTACTACATCCTGTAGTTATCTCACATATTGTTATGAAATTCTGCGAAGTATCTGCAGCACCTGTCGATATTTCGTTGTCTTCCATAACATACTCCTTATCTATAAAAACAGGCCGCCCGGAAACTCCGTGCGGTCTGCTGTCAACTTACTTTGTAAAATACTTCACGGCGTTGTTGTAGCTTATATCCTTTACGATCTGCCCTACAAGCTCAATGTTTTCAGGATATTCACCATTCTCGATAAGCGTACCGAACATATTGCAGAGTATCCTTCTGAAATACTCATGACGTGTGTAGGAAAGGAAGCTGCGGCTGTCGGTGAGCATTCCGACGAACTTAGAAACAAGGCCGAGCTGTGAAAGCGCTGTGAGCTGCTTCTGCATTCCGTCCTTCTGATCGTTGAACCACCATGCCGAACCGAACTGTATCTTTCCGACGATGCCGCCCTGCTGGAAGCAGTTCATGATCGTCGCTATGACCTCGTTATCACGGGGATTGAGACAATAAAGTATGGTCTTCGGAAGCTCGTCTGTGCTGTCAAGTGTATCCATGAGCTGTGCGAGCGGTTCTGCAAAATTCTGGTCTTCAATAGCGTCAAAGCCGGTATCGGGTCCGAGCAGGCTCATATATCTGCGGGAATTGTTGCGCAGAGCACCGATGTGATACTGCTGTACCCAGTGGAGTCTCGCATACTGCTTGCCGAGATGAACGAGCACATAACCCTTGTACTGCTTTATCTCGTCGGGAGTGATATCGTCACCCGCGAGCGCTTTCTTTACGATCTTATCCACCTTGTCCCTGTCGGCAGGCTTGAACATAACAACATCGAGCGCGTGGTCGGAGCATACGCAGCCTACGCTGTCGAAATACTCGATGCGCTTCGTTAGAGCCTCGCAAAGACTGTCGATGCCGTCTATCCTTACATCTGCCGCATCAGCAAGCTTTGCGATGTACGGAACATAAGTCGGGAGCTCGATGTTTATCGCCTTGTCAGGTCTGAACGCGGGAGCCACTTCCACTTCAAAGGTCTTGTCCTCTTTGAGCTGCTTGTGGAAATGCAGGTCGTCGATAGGATCGTCCGTTGTGAAAAGCTTCTTGACATTGCTCATTGTTATGAGCTTTCTCGCAGTAAGAGTCTGGAGCTTTTCGTTGCACTTATCGAAAATATCCTTCGCAGTCTCCGGCGAGAGAATATCGTATATGCCGAAATATCTCTGGAGTTCAAGGTGAGTCCAGTGATAGATCGGGTTGCCGATAGCATAAGGCATTACTTCGGCGTACTTCATGAACTTCTCGAAATCGCCCTTGTCGCCCGTTATGTAGCTCTCGTCAACACCCATTTCACGCATGAGTCTCCACTTGTAATGGTCGCCGCCGAGCCAGCACTCGGTTATCGAAGCGAACTTTCTGTCATTGTATATTTCCTGTATCGGAAGATGACAGTGAAAGTCAAATATCGGCATATCCTTCGCATAGCCCTCATAGAGCTTCACTGCGGTCTCGTTGTCAAGGACGAAATCCTTATCCATAAACTTTTTCATATTGTGCTCCTTATTATCAGTTCAATTTAAAAACAAAGTAATTGCGGTTATATCTCCTCCGCCGGAGGCGAGGGAGATATAACCAGAAAAATACTTCGGCTTCATATAACTATCGGATCAAAGTGTTACGCCTGTTTTGAAGAGCGCTATATCGCGGGAATTGTAACGTTCATTCACAGTCTGCTGACCATTTGCGACCGCCACCACAAGCTTTACAAGCTCGCTGAGTTTATCATCAAAGCTGTCGCCCGCAACGATAGTACCTGCGTCGAAATCTATCCAATTCGGTTTTCTCGCTGCTATATCGGAATTCGTTGAGATCTTCACTGTCGGAACGAAGCCGCCGAAAGGAGTTCCGCGACCTGTTGTGAACAGCACAAGATGACAGCCCGCACACGCAAGATTGGTGACTGCCACCATGTCATTTCCGGGACCGTTCAGCAGGTTGAGTCCGTGCTGAGTGAGCTGGTCTCCGTCAAACAGCACATCACATACCTTCTGTGTGCCGGACTTCTGCGTACAGCCGAGCGATTTATCCTCAAGAGTGGTGATACCGCCCGCCTTGTTTCCGGGTGAGGGATTTTCATATACCGGCTGGTCATGTTTCTGGTAATATTCCTTGAAGCCGTTTATCAGAGATACGATCTTATCAAAGGTCTTTTCATCGCTTGCGCGGTCCATAAGGAGCTGTTCAGCACCAAACATCTCCGGCACTTCGGTCAGTACCGTAGTCCCGCCGGCCGCCGCCATATAATCTGAGAAACGGCCCACAAGAGGATTGGCGGTTATTCCTGAAAGGCCGTCAGAACCGCCGCATTTCAGGCCTACCTTAAGGCATGATATATCGCGCGGAACGCGCTTGTCGTTTTTTGCCGCTTCATACAGCTTTTCGAGCAGCTTCACCCCCTCGGCGATCTCATCCTCAACTTCCTGTGCTATGAGGAATTCCGTGCGGCTATCATCATAATCTCCGAGAGTTTCGCGGAAAACGTCCATGCGGTTGTTCTCGCATCCGAGACCAAGCACCAGCACTCCGCCCGCGTTGGGATGTTTAACCATTCTCTGGAGCAGCCGCTTTGTACGCTCGTGATCCTCGCCTATCTGCGAGCATCCGTAGGGGTGAGTGAACGTGTAGCACCCGTCTATCCCCGGCAGATCGCCGTGCTTGCGGTTGAAAGCATCAACTATCGCTCTTGCCTGCGCGTTCACGCAGCCGACGGTCGGGATGACCCAAAGCTCGTTGCGGATACCGACCTCGCCGTTCCTGCGCTCATACACATTGACTGCAAGAGACGGCACGGGAGGCGCGGGAGCAATTTCTTTGCGGTTGTACGAATATTCGAGCGTTCCGTCAAGGCAGGTCGCCATGTTGTGGCTGTGAACATGTTCGCCCGCAGATATATCCGCAGTTGCTCTGCCGATCACTTCTCCGTATTTTATGATCTTCTCGCCGGTCTTGATCAGTCTTAAAGCAAATTTATGTCCCTTTTCAATATCTTCGGCGAGCATTACGCCCTCATATGTTTCGCCCTTTTTCAGCGCCGTGAGAGCCACGCCTACCGAGTCGGAAGGGGTAATTACTATCGTTTTTTTCATAGTCATGCACCGAGAAATTCTTTAAGAGCCGCTCTCTCGCCGTTATCAAGTATGCTCTTTATGTACCCCGCAACAACATTCACATTGTCGCCGTCACACAGATCCTGCTGCCAGATATCCGACGCGGAAAGCACTTCGCGCGCTATTTCAGATGTGTCTGTGTGCTGCCATACATTCTTCCAGAAATCGAGATACGAGGCATCGTCCTTGAGCTCGATATCGGCTTCCCCGCGCTTTCCGCGGAAGAACACGATCATAGAAGCAAGCGCAAACAGTATATGCTTCGGTGACTTTCCGAACTTCGCACGATAGTCGTTGTACGACGGCAGAAGTCTTGTTCTGAACTTTGTCGTGGAGTTGAGAGCTATCGACATAAGCTCGTGACGGATATACGGGTTCATGAATCTCTCCATTACCGCACCCGCAAAAGCGTCCATTTCATCCGCAGGGAGATCGATCGTAGGCTTGATCTCCTCATTCACGAGTTCTTTTATAAATCTGCCGACATCTTCATCGGTCACAGCTTCACGCACTGTGTCGATGCCGCAGAGATACGCTATCGGCACCATTGAGGTGTGCGAACCGTTGAGTATCTTCACCTTGCGCTGTTTGTACGGAGTGATATCGTCCGCGAAGATAACGTTGAGCCCCGACTTATCAGCAGGCAGTCTTTCCTGTACGAACGGTTCCCTCTGAAGCACCCAGAGGTGGAATATCTCGCCCTTTACGATGCTGGTATCATTGAATCCGGTCTCCTCGCATATAGCTGCGGCATTGTCTCGCGGATAACCGGGAACTATACGGTCAACAAGTGTGTTCGTAAAGTGATTGGCTGTATTGAGCCAGTCAATAAAAGCGCTGTCCATACTGTTTATCTTTGCGAGCTCGTTCAGCACACGCTTAAGCTCCTCGCCGTTGTGATCGATAAGCTCACACGGAACAATCGCGAGGCCCTTGTCCGAAGCTCCCGAAAAATGATCGTAACGCGCTTTCAGGAAAGCAAGAAGCTTTCCGGGAAAGCTCTTAGGGCAGACGGAAAAATCCGTGTCAGCGGTATCAAGCGCAATGCCCGCTTCCGTTGTGTTGGAAACGACTGTTTCAAGCTCATCGGACGCGGCGTATGAAAGAAACTTTTCATACTGCGTATATGGGTCAATAAAGTCACCCAGCACATCAATGATCTCGCGGTTCTGTACCTTCTGACCATTCTCGATACCCTCAAGGCAAACGGTATAAAGTCCGTCCTGCGATGCGAGATCAGCTACCCTGCCGCGGGGCGTGGGCTGTACTACAGCAACATTGGCATTTATTACGCCCTTCGCGTTGAGGTCCTGCAATATCCAGTCAACGAATGCTCTGAGGAAGTTTCCTTCGCCGAACTGGAGCACCTTAATAGGACGACTGTTTGCAGAATAATTCGTTCTGTTCAGATCTTTCATAATAAGATTCACCATTTCTTTTCAGCTTAAGACAAAACGCGGTCTTATGCATCTGTCTCCCCCGCCTCCGGCGGAGGAGACAGAAAGAATATCATCTTAAGCTCATAAATTATTTATTTCTGATTTTTCTCTTTCAGCTTTGAGGTTCCCTTTATACGCTTTTCGGTCTGTTTATCGAAAAGATACACGCTCTCATGCGGTATGTAGAATGTGATCGCAGTATCCGCATCCGGCGAGATATGCGGATCGACTTTCAGTATGCAGTTTACACCGTGCATATCGACATATACGTTCGTGTTGTCTCCGAGCAGTTCGACAAGCTCTACTATACCGGTCAGGCTTATCGAATTCTCATTAGCGCCGTCGGCGATCTTTACAGCTTCGGGACGGAATCCGAAAGCGACTTCCTGACCCTCGTACTTCTCAATGATCGACTGATCGGCAACACCGTTCAGATCAATAACATTGTTTTTAAGAGTTATCCTGCCTTTTTCAAGACGGCCCTCTATGAAGTTCATCGGCGGCTCGCCGATAAAGCCCGCTACAAACATATTGACCGGATTGAAATAGAGATCGTAAGGCGTGCCGACCTGCTGAACATAGCCGTCCTTCATAACGACTATCCTGTCAGCCATGGTCATAGCTTCGGTCTGATCGTGGGTAACGTATATCGTTGTAGCACCCGTCTCGCGATGTATCTGGGTAATTTCTGAACGCATGGTCACGCGCTGCTTTGCGTCGAGGTTCGAGAGCGGCTCGTCCATGAGGAATATTTCGACCTTGCGGATTATCGCACGACCTACCGCTACTCTCTGACGCTGACCTCCCGAGAGCTCACGCGGAAGTCTGTCGAGATAGTCGGTCAGACCAAGGATCGCTGCCGTGGAATTTACTCTCTTTTCGATTACGTCATCATCAACGCCCTGAAGCATAAGACCGAACGCGAGATTATCATAAACGGTCATGTGCGGATAAAGCGCATAGCTCTGGAACACCATTGCCACTCCACGCTCACGGGGACCCTTCTCGTTTGCTCTTACTCCGTTTATCAGGAACTCGCCCTTGCTGATATTTTCAAGTCCCGCAATCATACGCAGAGTTGTGGATTTGCCGCATCCCGAAGATCCGACAAATACGATGAATTCACCCTTTTCGATCTCAAGATTGAAATCATGTACTGCATGATAGCCGTTAGGGTATATCTTGTTGATGCCTCGTAAAGTCAAGTAAGCCATAACGCTGCCCTTACCTTTCAAAGAGTAGTTTTATTCCTGCTGTCAGAAACTGAAAAGCGCTGATTATTTCAAGTCAAGATTGCTTATATTGTCCATATCGTCGTAGGTCTGATTTTCGCCGCACATGCCCCAGATAAACGTATAGTTGCTGGTAGCGGTACCGCTGTGGATAGACCAGCTCGGGCTGATGACAGCCTGCTCATTGTGCATGATGATATGGCGTGTCTCCTGCGGCTGACCCATGAAGTGGAACACTACATTGTCGTTTTCGAGCTCGAAGTAGAAATATACTTCCATTCTTCTCTCGTGTGTGTGAGAAGGCATAGTATTCCACGAATTGCACGGATCAAGCTCGGTCATTCCCATCTGTAAAGAGCAGGACTCGCATACCGCGGGGTGGATATACTGATTTACAACGCGCTTGTTCATATTCTCGCCGCTACCGAGAGGACGGTGGTTCGCCTTGTCCTTGGTAATGTAAACGGTGGGATAGGTCTTGTGTGCAGGGCTCGAATTTATGTAGAACTTAGCGGGTGCAGATGCGCTTTCAGAGCGGAAGATTATTTCCTTCGTGCCCATTCCGATGTAGAGTCCGTCCTTATAACCGAGCGCGTATTCCGTTCCGTCAAGCACTACCGTGCCCTTGCCGCCGACGTTGATGATACCCATTTCACGTCTTTCGAGGAAGAATTCCGTACCGAGCTCCTTGGTGCTTCCGAGCTTGAGTTCCGACTTCACCGGCATTGCTCCGCCTGCGATCATTCTGTCCTGATGCGAATATGTGAGAGCAATCTCGTCCGCTTCAAAGACTTTTTCGATAAGATAATTCTTACGAAGCTTTTCGGTATCGTAGTATTTTGAATCCTCCGGGTGATTGCTGTATCTGATGTCCAGTCTCATGTTGATATAAACTCCTTACTTAAAGTCTTTCTTTTATATGAGCAACGGCGGGAGCGATGTCGTCTCCTGTCGTTCCTTCAAACACAAGGTTCGCGTCGGGGCAGACCTTATTTATTTCCGAAAGTATCCGGTAATAATCAAATATGCCTTTGCCGACTCCGCACTGTTTAAGCGAACCGTCTTCGTTCACGGTGCAGTCCTTGATGTGGAATACGCATATCCTGTCACCAAAGGTCTGCAGACCTTCTTCGAGGATATCGTACATTTTATCTATGTTCGACCCGCCTGCGCTGTCAAGATAGTTGTACAGATCGAAAATAAATCTGATATTGTCCGCGCCAATGGTTTTTGCGACACGTTCGAGCGTCTTCACATTCCAGCAGACATGGCCGAACGCACCTTCCATGCCGATATTTACTCCGCATTCCTGCGCATATCCGGCAAGCTCAGAAAATGTGCGCACCACACGGTCAACGGCTTCTTCTGTGCGGTTCTGCGGATGATACGTCCATTTGTCGCCGTTATACGAGCCGGTCTCCGAGCCCACGATACTGCCGCCGAAGCTTTTTGCTGCCGCGAGATAATCCCTGAAAACCGCAACCCCCTTTGTGATCTTGCTTTCGTCAGGGTGAACGGGATTGAAATATGCGCCGATCAGAGGAATTGTTTTACCCGCCGCTTCAAAGGTGCTGCGGAATTTCTCCGCTCGCTCTGCAGTAATCGCACCGGGAACATACGCTATATCATCAAGACATTTGTACGCCACAAGCTGTACACCGTCAAGTCCGAGCTCGTCAAGTCTGCCGACTATATTTTCTTCGCCCTTTATGCCAAGGTCATGAGCGCGTATAAACAGCTTCATCATCGCTTTTAACGCTGTACGCGTCCGGAAGCGTCGCCGCCTGCGAGCGTCTCAACGTCTGCGCGGGTAACAAGGTTGAAATCTCCGGGGATAGTGTGCTTGAGCGCAGAAGCGGCTACCGCGAATTCAAGTGCAGCCTTGAAATCCTTGCCGTCGCAGAGTCCGCAGATAAGTCCGCCTGCGAAAGAGTCGCCGCCGCCTACGCGGTCAACGATGGGATTAATGTTGTATTTTCTTGAATGATAGAATTCCTTTGTCTTGCCGTCCATGATGCATGCCGACCAGTCGTTGTTGGAGGCCGAGTGGCTCTCACGCAGCGACGAGATAACATACTTAAAGCCGAACTGGTCGATCATTCTGCCGAATATGTCAACATAGCCGGAAAGCTCAAGATCGCCCTTTGTAACATCGGTATTGCCGGGCTTGAAGCCGAGCACCTTCTCAGCGTCCTCTTCGTTTCCGATGCATACATCTACATACTTCATAAGGTTGGTCATGACTTTCTGTGCCTTCTCGCTCGACCAGAGCTTCTTGCGGAAGTTAAGGTCGCAGGAGACCGTTACATTGTGCTTTTTAGCTGCCTGCAGAGCAACTTCGGTGACTTCCGCTGCAAGATCGGAGATAGCGGGAGTGATACCCGTGAAATGGAACCAGTCTGCGCCCTCGAAGATCTCATCAAAGTTGAACTTAGACGCGTCAGCCGTAGCTATCGAGGAATGAGCTCTGTCGTAAACGACATTTGAAGCTCTCATAGCAGCGCCTGTCTCAAGAAAGTAGATTCCGAGTCTTTCGCCGCACTTTGCGATATGCTTTGTCTCAACGCCGTACTTGCGGAGCGCAGCTATCGCGCACATGCCTATCGGATTGTCCGGAACTGCGGTGATGAATTCCGCATCGTGTCCGTAATTTGCAAGCGATACGGCTACATTTGCTTCGCCGCCGCCGTAGTTTATATCAAATTCGTCTGCCTGAATGAACTTTTCGTTGTTGGGTGTCGAAAGTCTGAGCATTATCTCGCCCATTGTGATTATTTTTGCCATGATAGTCTGTTCTCCTTACAATTATTTTCTTTCAGTGAGGTGGATAGCGAATCCGCCAAACTCGTTTTTCAGATATACCACTGTCATTCTGCCGTCAGCGTCATATTTTGCGGAATCCATATCGAACTGAACGCCCTGGTTCCCGAGCTGGTAAACGGCTCTGCGAACGTTGTTGCAGGCTACCGCGATATGACCCTTTGCACCCTTGAACGGCGACTTCATGCACTCTATCAGCGTGTCGGAGAAAATGCTGCTGTTGCCGACCTTCTGCTCCCAGCCGAACATCTTCGCAAAGCTTCCGGAAACGTCCATAGCTTCCGTCTCGTTCTCGCAGTTGATGCCGATATGAGCGACCGAGAATCCGAGCATTTTGTTGACTGCCGAGCGGCAAAGTGCAGTAATGCCATCCCAGTCGCCAGCCTTTACGAGCTTGTCGGGAACTATCCAGCTTCCGCCGCAGCATACGATCTTCTTGAAAGCAAGATATGTGTTGAGGTTATTCTCGTTTACTCCGCCCGTCGGCATGAACTTCATAGAAGCGTACGGAGCGGAGATTGCCTTTATGTACGGAAGTCCGCCTGCCTGCTCCGCCGGGAAGAATTTCACGAAATCGAGTCCGAGTTCCATAGCCTGCTCGATCTGCGATCCGTTCGCCACACCGGGTGTGAACGGCACGCCCTTTTTCAGGCAGTGCTCAACGACCTTCGGATTGAGTCCGGGAGCCACGCAGAACTTCGCGCCAGCTTCTATCGCTCTGTCACACTGGTCAATAGTAAGCACAGTTCCTGCGCCCACCAGCATATCCGGATAAGCCTTCACCATGTCGGAGATCACCTTGTCTGCTCCCTCGGCACGGAAAGTTACTTCCGCACAGCGAATTCCGCCATCGTAAAGCGCTTTTGCGAGATTCACGGCCTCAGCCGTATTTTCAAGCTTGATAACAGGTACGATACCGGTACATTCAAGCTGTTCAAGAAACTTTTTGTTGTCCATTTTAAATCATATCCTTCCTGAGATATTTAAGATCATTATCGTGCTAACCAGCCGCCGTCAACAGCAAGCGTGAATCCGTTTACATAATCGCTTGCGGAAGAAGCAAGGAACACCGCCGCACCCATAAGGTCGTCCGGAGTTCCCCACCTTCCGGCGGGTATTCTTTCAAGTATCGCGGCACTTCTGTCTGCGTCGCTGCGAAGCGCCTGTGTATTGTTGGTAGCCATATATCCGGGAGCTATCGCGTTAACGTTGATGCCATACTTCGCCCACTCGTTCGCCATGGTCATCGTTATGCCCTTGACTGCGGACTTGCTCGCGGTGTAGCTTGGCACTCTTATGCCGCCCTGATATGACAGCATGCTTGCTATCGCAATTATCTTTCCGCCGCTCTTCTGCTTCATGAACTGCTTTGCAGCCGCCTGAGAAAGGAAGAAGAGTGTGCGGCAGTTTGTGTTCATAACGACGTCCCAGTTCTCGACCGAGAAGTCGATGCTGTCCTCGCGCTTTATGATACCCGCGTTGTTCACAAGTATATCAAGTCTGCCGTACTTCTCAACGGCTGTATTGATTATCGTGTCAATCGGATCAAGCGAAGAAAGATCGGCTGTAATGTATGAAAAATTCTCTTCGCCGAGCATCTTCAGAGTGTCATCACTCGGGGATCTCGAAACTCCGAGCACCTTTGCGCCGGCTTCAACGAACGCCTTCGAGATGCCCTGACCGAGGCCGGTGTTGCTTCCCGTAACGATTGCGACCTTGCCTTTTAAGCTGAACATATCCAGTATCATAAATGCTACCTCCATAGATTTCCGACCCATTGCGGATCGTTTATATTGCAGTCAATCACAGTATCTGCGGAAAAAAACGTAAATCTTTTTCGTCCGCAGATATTGGATCTGTTACTATTATTTTAAATCCAAATATGTATAAAAGCGATAACAAAACCGTTTTGATTTATGGACATATCGGATAATTCCTGTCAGAATATTCCCAACATTACGAGTGCTGTCACATATATGAAGATCGTGACTGTACTCACAAGGCTTGTCCACACTACAAGCTGTCCGGCGAGCTCATCGTCCGATTCCATTTCCTTTGCCATGATAGCGGAAGACACCGCGACGGGTGTTGCAAAGACACCGACAAATGCGGCAAAATGCTCACCTGAGAAATTAAGGACATTCCGGAGCATATATGCTGCTGTAAGTCCGAGCAGAGGTACCGCGACCGTCCTCGTGAAGGTTCCGAAAACGATCTCTTTCCAAAGTCTCGGGACTCCGGAAAACTCAAATCTCCCGCCAAGCACGATAAGCGCGAACGGCGTGCATATCGACTTTACGCTTTCAAGCGACTTGTACACTATCGTAACATCGCTGAGACGGAAGCTTATATCGCACATCACGAATATCTCGCGCAGCCCGACAACCGCAAGTCCCGCGACAGTTCCTATGATAAGAGGATTGGTCACGATACCGAGCATTATCTTTCCGATATCGGGCTTGTGCTTTTCGGCATTTCCGCTGAATATCGTAAGCGTTACCACCGCAAGTATGTTAAACAGCGGTATGCAGAACGCGGACATCACTCCCGCCGCAGCTGCTCCCTTGTCTCCGAACAGAGACGCGGCCAGCGGTATGCCTATGATAGCATAGTTCGAGCGGAATACCGCCTGTATCAGCGCTCCGCGTTTCGCATTATCCTTTGTGAAGATGCAGCATACGATCACCGCGAGCAAGAAAACTGCGACAACGGCAAGCACTCCGTAAAGCACAAAACCGATGTTTATATCGCCGAGCCGCTCTATGCCATAAACGTTGCAGAACAACATCACCGGAAGCAGCACTCTGAAAGTCAGCTTGTTGCCGACATCAAGGAATTCCTTCGTCAGCAGTCCGACCCGCTTCAGAATATATCCGAGAACAATGAGTATCACGATCGGCATTACGGAATTCGCCGCAAATATAAACGCATTCGTCATTTATCGTGCCTCATGAAAGGATAGTAATCTCTGAGATAATTCCCGGTGGCGGCGATCATAGAGTCAAACAGTTCCCGCGCATCGACCAGTGAAAGGCTGCTGCAGAGCGGCTGATTCACAAACGCCTCGAATATGCGCTCACTGTCGCGGTTCTTTATCCCGTAGTATGTGTTTTCAATGTTCAGCGCATTACGTAGCACAAGGGCGTTCACATCTCCCGGCAATGGCCTTGACACTATCGGCTTCAGACTGTCCTGTGAGAAAACACAGTTTGTCTCTACGACCGACCCGATCGGAAGTCCGCTCATCTGTCCGACATTCACCACGTTTGCGTTTGAAACCTTCGCAGGTATGAGTCCAAGCAGAGCTTTCATAAGTTCAACGACTTCCTCGTCGCTCCGCTTTACGCTGACAGGCTCGGCGCCGTCTGCGATACGACGTGAACTCTCAATTTTCTGCGCTGCGTCTTTTCTGCGGTAATCGACCGTTGTCAGATGATAAAACCAGCTTTCCGCGTCTGCTTTATTTTTTATGTACCACGAGTTGTTCATGAACTCGACCAAGTGTCTGTCGCCCGCAGCGGCAAGCACTCCGAATCTCATGAAAAGATCCATTTTGACCTTGTTTCCGTAGAGGAACGGATCATCTCTGAACCCGTCCGGAGCGATCCCCTCGCGCTCGCAGTAGCCGGTCTCGTAATATTTATCAATAAACTCCGGCAGTATCTTCAGAAGATCGGTTCCGTTATAGTTTGCTTCTGTTATCCATGTAAAATGATTAATGCCGCACGCGTCGATAATGATGTCCTGCCGCTTAGGGCGCGGAACTCCGAGCATCTCGTGAGCCGCGCAGCACAGAAATTCCTGCGCATGGAATACTTCATGGCAGCAGCCGAAAGCCTTTATTTCCGGGAAAACATCGTACAGTGTCTTTGTGCATACGGTCATCGGGTTGGTGAGATTGATCACCCATGCGTCCGGACAGTGTTCTTTGATCTCCCTGGCAAAGCCTTCATAGATCGGCACCGTGCGCATAGCGCGGAGCACGCCTCCGGGTCCCACAGTATCTCCGACAGACTGATATATTCCATACTTCTCCGGCAGATGAACGTCGGCTTCCATTTCATCGAACGTACCCGGCAGAATGGAACATATCACGAAGTCAGCTCCGTCAAGAGCGCCGCCGATATGCTCATACACTTTGTAATCCCACTCAGAGACCGTGTACGGCGATGCGTTTATACGTCCGCCTATACGTCTGTTTATCTCCGCCGAAGCGAAGTCGATGTCATAGAGCGCTATCTCTCCGCCAAGTCCCTCGGCAAGCGCGAGGTCGTTCATGAACACTCTTGCCCACATCTTCGACCCGCCGCCTATATACGCAATTTTTATATTTTTCATTTATTCACATCTTCCGTGAGCTGTCTTTTCACTTCGGTGTAGCACAGTACGAACGGTGCCACACCCTTTGCGTCATTATCTACGACCGGCTCAGAAATATAATATTCATAGCTTCCGTCACGCCGTTTGTCGCACTCCGGTCCGAGTCCCGCAACAAGGCATATACCGCCGAGATCGAACTCTCCCGCATCGTTTGTTTTCAGGTATTTTTCGCAGATACCGTCGAAGGTCTTTCTTCCCTGCGCGGCATATTTCGGGTCAAGCACTCCGAGTCTTGCGCCCTTCATCATAGCATACGCTATCATGCTGCTTCCGCTCGTTTCAAGGTAGTTGCCTTCTTTTCCGCCGCAGTCAGCGACCTGATAAAACATTCCTGTGTCGGGATCCGCGTACTGTGCGACCCCGTCAATGACCTCGCGGAATATCCCGCAGAGCTCGTTCCTGTTGTCTTCGTTGTCAATATAGTCGATGATATCCGCAAGCGCTACGGTGAACCAGCCGATAGCGCGGAGCCAGAAATTCTTTGAAAGTCCGGTCTCCTTATCCGCCCAGAACACAGTCTTTGAGCAGTCTAACCCGTGATACAGCAGCTTCTTGTTCTCGTCGAACATATACTTCCGGACATTTCGTATCTGCGACATTGTGTCGGAATAGTCACCGCCGCCGAATTCCTTCTGAAATCTCACACAGAAAACCTGCGACATATAGATGCCGTCAAGCCATACCTGATGAGGATATATCTTCTTGTGCCAGAAATTCCCGGTTATCGTGCGGGGCTGCTTTTCAAGCTGTTCATGGATAAAAAATATCGCTGTCCTGTATTTTTCCTTTCCGGTCGCCTTGTAAAGATCAAAAAGTACTCTGCCCTCATTCACATCGTCAAGGTTGAACTTTTCAGGAAAATAGCCGCGGATGCTGCCGTCATCCCTTACATAGTAGTTTATGAACTTTTCGGAAAAATCATAGTATTTCTGCTTTCCGGTTATTTCCGCAACACTCAGGAGCGCGGTTATCATGCAGCCGTCAATATAGTTCCATACCGGATCCTTGCCCTGACGTATCTTTTCAATGTTCCAGAGCGGCCTGTCAGGCGCGGAGCCGTCAACCAGTCTGTTTATATAGCTTTCAATATTGTCGTACATAATTATCCTTTATTCAGTTCTCCGACGTTGCCGGTCATCAGCTCGTCGCCGTCGCAGCCTTCAACGCTGACATTCTTGATAGTTAGCTTTCTTACGTTGTCAAAATACATTCCTGCCCTGCATAGCTCCTTGTTGTTGTTTTTCATAGAGGGGAAACCGGGCTGTGCAGCAGGGTCGTATGTAAACTTTATGTTTTCGAGCGTTATGTCATCTATAGGCATTTCCGGAAGTCCGTCGCAGTAGCACGCGGCGACATGACAGTTGAGACATTCCATATCACGGAACGTGAATTTACCGAGATACGGCGTTCTGTCATCGACCGGCAGCTTTTCGCGCGTGGTATTGTACTCGGAATACCTGTCCGGGTCGCAGCAGTTGTACCACATATTCATAACTATCGGAGTAAGCACTCCGTCCATTTTCACATTCTCGAAAAGCACCCCGTCGATCACAGCGAGTTTTCCTCTGCCGCGGCGCGTCTTTATGCGTATCCCGCGGTCGGTATGCTCGAACAGACAGCGCTCGACTGTGAGATCTTTCACTCCGCCGGCCATTTCGCTGCCGAGGGTTATCGCGCCGTGTCCGAAGCGCATCACGCAGTTTCGGATCGTGTGGCGGCTCGCAGATCTTCTGAACTTTCTGGCGAGCTCTATCTTTCCTGACTTTATCGCAATGCAGTCATCTCCGACGCTGAACCTGCAGCCTATGATATTCACATCATCGCAGGCCTCGGGATCGAGCGCGTCAGTATTCGGGCTGTTCTTCGGAGCATTCACCGCAAGATCAAGGAAATCGAGTCTTTCGGAGAAGTACGGGTGAAGCTGCCACGAAGCGGAGTTCTGTGCAGTAATACCATGAATGGTGATATTTTTGCAGCGGTTAAAAAAAATAAGCCTCGGACGCGCTGTTTTCTGTTCCTTGACATTTATCCACCAGCTGCTGTTTCCGGCATTTCCGTCAACGGTTCCTCTCCCGACGATATTTATATCCTCGGCATATTCCGCAGACAGAAGCGACTGATGCATAGGAACGGCGTTGCCCTCCCATGCTCCGAAATGCACTGACTCGCCGGTTACGATATCGGCAAGCTCCCCCGGTATCACCGGGTACAGTGCGGCATCAGTGTGTCCGAGCAGAACTGCTTTTTCCGAAAGCTCTATTGTTATGTGACTTTTAAGACAAACAGGTGCTATATAATACACACCCTCGGGAAAGTACAGACGGCCGCCTGCGGGCAGGCAGTTCACAGCTGTCTGTATGCTCTGAGTGTCGTTGGTGACACCGTCGCCGACTGCTCCGAAATCCTTGACGCTGACCGCGCAGGTCTCGGCTGCCGTGCGGAACGTGAGAGCCTCGTGTCCTGTAACGCACAGCTCATACTGTGTATCGGGAGTCAGATCAAAAAGCGAGAAAACGTTCGTATCCGCTGTGAACAGCTCTTTGCCGTTAAGCGATACTGTATATCTGCTGCCGCTGTTGTATGCGAGAGCATTGTCAAGCTCGAAGCACGCGCTGACCGAGCCCGCAAACAGTTTTTTTATCATAAGTGCTCCTTACTTATTTCTTTATCCTGTTTCCGGAAGCCTTTGCGGCGGCATCACGGAATATTGATTTAAAAGTTCTTTTTATAATGATGAAAAGCATATCAAATCCGAGATAGAACAGGCCGAAAAGTATCGGCTCAACCCCGAGCATTGCCTCTTCCTGCGTGCCCGAGACATCAGCATTCACGCCCATCATCACATTGATAGCATAATATGTGCGGAAAACGCAGTACAGCAGGACTCCGGCATACAGCACATTGAGGAATATCGACCAGAATTTCCTGACGGTCACCATCATCCATTTGTCGTTTTCGCCCGGTTCTCTTTCAAAATGACGAAGCGACCTGTTCACCAGGACATCGGTCACAACGCCGAGACCTATCGCAAGCACGACCATAAGATCTATTCCGTGCAGATAGATACCGAGCCCCCAGAGAAAGAAGTAGCAGACCGCACCCGCAAACCAGAATTTCACAAACACGATCTTGAGCCACATCGGGATATGCAGTTTTTTCTTAGAGGTGTATTTTTTGATCTCTGCCTCGGAGACCTCCGGCGCATTCTTTGCGTCAACAAGACGATCTACTGCGTCGGTTTTCAGATCATAATAGCCCGCGGCAGATCTGCCGGGATCTTTTTTCTTTTTCTCAGCCATTTACGGTAAACCTCAGGAGATCGCTCAGGATCAATCGTCTTCTCCGGAAATATCAATTGCCTCCATATTCTCGTTGCCCTCGACCTCGATAGATGTCTTGATCTTTCTGATAGCTTTTGAATATACCGGAAGCAGCGCGAGCAGCACAGCGGTCACAACGATCAGAATTACATGCGCGGCCACAACGTCCTGCGCATAGAGGATATACATTGACTGCTCATCTACGATTATCGGGTTTTCAGCTCGGGTCTGTGCGGTGATGATTCGCGTGATATATACCACATCGACGAATACTATCAGTGCAAGCATGAAGAACAGCAGTCCGAGCATTATTTTATTTGCTTTTTTCCGTCGAGGAAATGTTCTTAAAAAGACAACGAAAGCAAGTATTGAGAACAGCATCGCAATGAATTCGCACTGACCCATATTCGCGCCGTTGATCCTTGCGGTCGTATTCGCTATGACCGAAAGGTTAAGTGAATAAATGAGAAACGCAAGTACCAGGAAAACAAGCGGTATCCTTTGCGGCGAACGCTTCAGCGATACCATGGACTTGCGGAAGAACTCCCTGATACCGCGGCCCTGCTTATTAGCGGGATTCTTGTCTGCCATTGCCGTTTCCCCCTTATCTTATGGCGTTTGTGGTTTCCTTGTCGAAGAAATGCTTTCTGTTGAAGGATACCTTGACATTATCGCCGTACTTGTAATTGCACCAGTCGCGGAATTTGCACGTTATCTTATGTTTTCCAGCGAAACCGTTCACCAGTGTGTTCTGTCCGAGGTTTTCGTTGGAATTTACTTCTACATTTATGGTTCCGCCCGGAACAACATTCTCCGGACGAACGCCCAGTGTTACAGTCTTGCCCTCATAAGCTGCGAGAAGCTGCTTTTCCTCGGGCGTGAGATCAACAGTAAAGTCGGCGCATACCGCCTTACCGTTCTTTATCTCAACATCGAACAGGTTCATCGGAGGAAGTCCGATAAATCCGGCCACGAAAAGATTCGCAGGCGTATCGTAGAGTTCGAGCGGAGTACCTATCTGCTGAACATGGCCCATTGACATACATACTATTCTGTCTGCAAGCGTAAGCGCTTCGGTCTGATCGTGAGTTACATAGAGCATCGTTGCGTGCAGACGCTTATGGAGCAGCAGTATCTCGCGGCGCGTTGCGCTTCTGAGCTTTGCATCGAGGTTTGAAAGCGGCTCATCGAACAGGAATACCTTCGGCGTACGCACGATAGCACGACCCATGGCAACTCTCTGACGCTGACCGCCGGAAAGCTGTGCCGGCTTCTTGTTGAGCTGGCTTGTAAGATCGAGTATTTCCGCCGCCGCCATGACCTTCTGGTGTATCTCATTTTTGTTCTGCTTGCGCAGCATGAGCGAGAACGCCATATTCTCGTAAACTGTCATGTGACCGTAGAGCGCGTAGTTCTGGAATACCATTGCGATATCGCGGTCTTTAGGCGGCATCTGTGTTACATCCTTGCCGTCTATGATGAGCTTACCTTTGGATATATCCTCAAGTCCCGCAACCATACGAAGAGTCGTGGATTTTCCGCAGCCGGACGGTCCGACAAGTACTATGAACTCGCCGTCGTTTACTTCAAGATCGAAGTCATAGACAGCCTGTACTTTATTATCATAGATCTTTTCGAGGTGCTGTAATTTAAGATTACTCATTTATCGTTCCCCTGATCATTTTTTATCAAGCTCAGCCTGATGTTTCCTCAGTGTTGTTGTTTTCATTACGCCTATCACGCCGGCGACCACAAGCAGTGCCGCTGAGATGCAGAGCAGTATCACCACATAATTGAACTGGTCGTCCTGCATTACTTTCAGATGTTCGGAACCGACCACGGTGCTCTGAGTTTCATGCGCTTCTCTCGGAAGATAGAATATTCTTCCGATCTGCAGCAGACCGACAACTATCGAAGTATATGCATATCCCATTTTGTAATTCTTTACTCCCTCGGAGCAAAGAAACGCGACAAGCATGAATACAAGGTTATATACGATCGAAGCGCCTATGAATAATCTATAGTAATAATTTCCGACGTCCGTTCTGTATATGCTCACGAAGTAAAGCGCGTTTGCTGCGATCGCGGCAAGTATCATTGCCGATGATGTCTTGTTTTTGGTAAATCTCAGGCGATCTCTTTTTATCACAGCAGCACTGTTTTCTGTCATCTCAATCACCCTTTCCGCTTCCGATCGCTTTCTGTTCTGCCTTCATCACTATCGCCTTGAAGCGAACGTTCAGTACAAGCAGCACAGCTGTCAGAATTACTATTCCGAATACTACATAGCAGATATCGAACCAGAACGTGTCGTTCGGTCCGATAAAAAGCGTTTTCCAGACCTTTGAGAATTCCTCAAGCGCTTCAAAATCCACATTGTTCTGATATTGTGCCTTATAACTGAATATCTGCGGCAGGCACCATATCGATACCGCAAGCTCGGCCGCAACTACAAGACCCGTTGCTATATAGTTGCCAATGTAATACTTGCGGCGTGAATGCGTGTTGGTCACAAACAATGCCAGAGTGATCACCAAAAGCACGATAGAAACGGTTGTGAATGCCGAGTTGAATTCAAAAGATTCATAATAGACCATAGCACCCGGTACTCTTTCTTCCTGCCATTCGGTCCCCGGATAATCGACAGCCTTGCTGAATGCATCGTACATGTCGGTCGAGAAACCAAGAGAGCATACGAATACCAGTGCAGATGCTATCAGTGCCATATAACATACGATTTTCTGGAATATCATTTGTTTCTTGTACATAATAACCTTCCTTTATTTGAAGGTTTCTTCTGTGCGCGCATCGTGCGCGATCCGGAAACCTTCTTTACGGCGTCCTGCCGTACCCGGCATTAATGTTTTTCGTTTTGGTTATTGCTTCACCAATAAATTCCCGTCAGTGTGATACCTGCCGTACCAAAGCCGCTTTTACGCGGCTCTGAGGCGACGGGTATTTTGAGGACAAGAAGAAAAGAAATTCATTGGTGGAGCAATAACACGATCCGGCTCCGGCACTGCCGCGCTATTGCGCGGCAGCGCCACTTCGGAACGGATCATATTGAAGGAATTGGCTTATCAGCCATTAAGTGATTTATAGAACTTCTGGAGACGATCCCATGCGCTGTTTCTGTGAGTGAGGTAAGTCGAGCCGCCCCAGTCATTGGCAACCTTTGCTGCGGTAGCAGCTGCGTCAGCACCTGCTTCGCCTGTGAAGCCCTTTGCAATGATGTCAACGAAAAGGTTTACCTGATCCTTGGCAGCGCCGAACTGACCGGAAGCGCTGAGCATTGTGAGTTCATTTATAGATGTGCTTTCAGCGTCAACCTGAGGAAGAACTGTAGGAACAGATGTGTACCACGGATTGTCTGAAAGAGCAAGTTCGGGATGCTTGATAGTTCCGAGAGCGATAGCCTTTGAGATATAGCCTGCGCCCTCCTTGCCGACGTCTGTTGTGCACTGATATTCAAACGCCTGGCTCTTTACGAAGCTCAGTGTAGAACCGATGAACTGACGCGCATAGTTGGTGTAGTTGCCCTTAGCGAGCGTCCAGAGGTCTTCAGCAGACTTGTCGGAGATAACGGGCCACTGCTCACCGTTGAAATCGAATGTCTCATATTTGCCGGAAGCGTCTGTCTTGATGAATGCGTCAGGACCGTAGGACATGAGGATCATGCCTTCCTTGCTGTATGCATAGTCGATGAGCTTGAGGCAAGCGTTGAGCTTATCTGTATCGTCGCCGACACCGGCCTTGGAGATTCCCCAACCGTCTGTCTTTACAGAACGCCAGGATTCTGTGAACCTCATGTACTTTTCAGAGCCGTCGTTCCAGCGTGCAACAGGAACCATTGTAGCCATGTACTTTTCGCCGGCAGCGTTGTCGAGAGTTGAGCCATTATTGTAGAGGGTCTGTGTCTGGTTGTAGTCATAATGCATGAAACCGATATCGTCAGAAAGATACTTTTCGGTCTTGACATCTTCGCAGTTTACGAATGCAGCGGAGATAAGGCCTTCCTTTACCATATCGTTCATCTTTGCGAGAGCGTTGTATGTTTCTTCCTCGTTGCGTGCATCGTAGAGCTTGCCGTCTGTACCTACATAGAGGAAGTCAAGTCTGGATTCCATACCGCGTACGCCGAAGAGTGTGCCTGCAAAGCGGAACATATCTATGCGTCTCTGGTTGTTGTTATCTTCACGGGTGTGGAGACCCTGAACGCTGTCTGTACCGTTGAGTGTCTGGGGGTTAGCAACTACGCAGCGGAGAAGAGCCACGAGTTCGTCAGCGTCCCATGCTGCATTCTGACCGATGAAGAGGTCAGCACGATTTTCGCCGTAGTAGCCGTTATATGTCTTGTCGATGTACTCGCGGAGCATGTTGACTGCTGCAACGCCGTCGATCGAACCTGCCGCGTTCATCTTATCAACGATGTTGCCATAAGCGTCGTAATCCTTTGTTACCTTTTCAACGCCTGAGCCGTCCTTCTTGACAACGTCGATCTCTATCTTGCCGGAAGTGGGCATATAAGCTGTATAAGCGGGTGTAGCTGTCTTGTTGCTCTTATCTGCAGTGAATTCGCCGGAACCGTTAAGGAGCTTTTCTACCCAGTCGGTTCTCATAAGAGGCATACGCTCGATATCATTTACACCGTCGAAGTAAGGCGAGAAGTAGATAGCGCCTGCGTTCGGGCCGGATGCAGCACCTGTGATCGAAAGGCGTACGATCGGGTTTGCTTCGAGATAAGCCTTGAAGTTGGGCATTTTGTCAAGGTATTCAGCTATGTTGACAAGCTTGCCTGCAACGCCGTTTTCGGTGAGAAGTGTAGCTGTACCGCTGAGCATATCGATCTGGTCAAGCTGAGCGTCCCAGTACTGATATTCCTTGGTCGCGTTGTTGCCCTGATAATGGTCTTCGATCTTGATCTTGAGGGTGCTCTCAACTGCCTGCCATGTGGGCTTGAGGTCGCCGGTGTTGTAGGTCTTGCCGTCTGCAAGAGTGATTCCCTCGCCTGCTACGTCTGCGACAAATGTCATACCGGTCTTGTCGTTGTTGTAGCCGCATGCCATACGCAGAGTCGTATTGTCCTTATAGGTGAGCTGGTCTGCGGGAATAGCTGCTTCTGCCGTAGTTGCAGAAGTAGTATCGCCGCTGTTTGCAGCTGTTGTTGCAGCCGCTTCGGTAGTAGTACCTGCGTCAGGAGCCTTTGTGCCTTCTGTGGTGGAAGCGGGTTTTCCGCCGCTGCAACCGGACAGTACAGATGTTACTGCGAGAGCTGCTGACAGCATCATTGCTGTAAGTCTTGATTTCTTCATTTTTATCCTCCTTTAGGATAGATTTACTTGGTTTTTTTGTACCTGATTATATATCAATCGCTTCTGCGACCGATGACTGATTGATCATTCCTTTACGCCGCCGACGTTAACGCCCTTTGCGAAATACTTCTGTATAAAGGGATAGATAACGAGAAGCGGGATAATGGAGCACACGATAAGTGCGTAGATGAGCGAATCCGGTGCGTAGTTGTGGCTGAGCTGCCAGTTTGTCGTGATTTCCGGATCGGAGTATTCCTCAAGACGAAGTCTCAGATAAACCTGAAGCGGCTGTTCGTTTACGCTTGAGATCATCTGTCTTGCCCAGAAGTATCCGTTCCAGCGCGAAATTCCGAAAAACAGCGCGACTGTTGCGATTATCGACTTGCTCATCGGCAGATAAACACGCCAGAGCACCTGCCACTCTGTAGCTCCGTCCACGATCGCGGCTTCTTCAATTTCGGAAGGCACGCCCTCGAACGCGTTTCTGAGCAGGATTATGTTCATCGCCTGCATACCCATTGCGATAACGACGAGCCACTTGTCATCCATGATACCTACGCCCTGGAACACACGCTTGGTAGCGAGGTAGTTCAGGTACTGAGGCACAAGACCTGCGCTGAACCACATTGTGAATACGAGGAAGAAGTTGAATCCCTTTCGGAACAGCAGGCGCTTCTTGGAGAGTGCGTAAGCTCCGAATATTGAGAGCATCATTTCCCACAGAGTACCGTAGAATGTGAGGAACAGCGTGTTTGTGTAAGCGTTCCAGAACACATTGTTATTGAACACATCCGCGAAAGCATCGAACTGAACGTTCTTCGGGAAGAGTACGATAGTCGAGTCTCTGACCTCCACATATCCGCTTATCGCCGAGGATATCGTATAGATAAACGGGTACAGACATCCGACTGCGAACACAGTCAGCAGCAGATAGCTTATGATCTTGAAAATAAGCTCTGATATTTCCAGTTTTCTTCTCATAAAGCCACCTCTTTAATAAAGTGACGTGTCGGACGCTTTTTTCGCAATGGTGTTTGCACCGATCACAAGCAGCATTCCGATGACGTTGTTCATCATTTCCGCGGCTGAGACAAGTCCCTTCAACGACCCGGCGATACCATTGCGCTGTGCGAAGGTCGAAACAACGTCCGCCGTGACGTATGTATTCGGGTTGTAAAGCAGCAGGACTTTCTCATATCCGACATTTAGCAGCGAGCCTATCCTCGTTATCAGCATTATGACGATCGTCGAGAGGATAAACGGCAGCACCACATACCGCATCTGCGACATCTTGCCAGCGCCGTCTATCTGTGCGGCTTCATAGCTTGTCGGTGATATAGCGATTATCGCCGCAAAGAACACTATACTGTCATATCCGGCGCCTTCCCATATACCGCTTATCTGGTATATCGCTCTGAAGAACGACGGATTGTTCAGAAGTCCCGAATAGGCAGTCTCGCTTGATATCAGCCCCATATTATGCAGCAGCTGTGATATGACGCCCGGCTGCATTCCCGACGTATCGGAGCCTTGCTTCACAAGCATTATGACCAGTGATGTCATAACGACCGTTGACATGAACTTTGGCAGATATGTGAGCACCTGATAGATGCTTCGTGCGATGTTTGAACGGATTTCGTTAAAGAACAGCGCGATGATGATCGGCACCGGGAATCCGAACACAAGTCCGTAAAAGCTCAGCAGGAACGTGTTTCTGAAAGCACGCCAGAACTGCATGGACAGCTCGGTGTTGCCGAGTCCGGTGATCAGCGTCCTGAAATACGAAAAGCCCGAGTAATACTGTTCAGCAACAGTCTTGGCTTCCTCAGTAAGTTTGAAACTTCCGAGCAGCTCATACATCGGGAAGTAACGCCAGAACAGGAACACTATCAGCATCGGCACAAGCATCACATACAAGCGCCAGTCCTTGAGCACCGTTCTAAGTACGTTCAGCCAGTAATGCTTTTCGACATCATCTCTGACCGCCTGTTCGGGATTTTCGATATATGTACCGCTTTCCTCGTCAAAGATAAGGTAATCGGTAGCTTCCACAGCCATTATAAATGCCCCCTTGTGCAATTGATTTACATATCGTTGTATTTTGTATCGCCTTCTTCGGGGATACTTTCTTTTTTGCGTTCGGACTGAGTTCTTACCAGATACGACATCTGATCTTCAAACAGTCCGTCCACTCTGCGTGCTACGAATATCGCAAGAAGCGCGAACACCAGCGAAAGAGAGTCCTTTGCGAACAGCAGGACTATGTCCCCGAGCGCCGCTCCGAAGAAAAGACCCACCAGCCACCGCCCGATCTGCACGGCACAGAACGCTGCGAAAGTGAACAGAAACGACAGTGTGAGCTTCGAGCGTATCTTCTCCTTGCCAAGCGCCTTGAAAAGCAGCAGCGCCACAAGCGCAAAGCAGTTGCCTATGCAGTACACCACATATTGCGACGGGCTCGCACCCGAGGCTATGCACAACGCAAGGCCACCGCCCACAGCATGTATTGCAGCGAAAGGTCCCCAGCGCATCATCACTATGCAGACTATGGCGACTGTGGGAGAAAGCGCGTAATTCTCAAGCGGGAACCACTCTTTTGCGGCTATTGTGATCACCGCTTCGGCAGCCGCAAGCATGATAAGCATGATAGTAAGATCGATATTTCGGTATTGCTTTACGGACAGATTCATACAAACAGTTCCTTATTAACAGTACAGAAAAAATTATAAATATTTTTTAACCTGACGAACATCTTTTATCTAATTTTACAATAAACGTTTACAGTTTTACAAGGCAAATAGCAGAATTTTTATGTACGAAACGGACATTTAATTCAAAATTCCGAAAAAATCCACAAAAAACAGCCCTCTGTTTTGTATGTATTTTACGGTTATCGATGCGCCGGTTTTGACAATTTTTTAACAGACTTTCAGACCTGTTTTTTCGCTCAATCCCCTATATATCCGCATTTCCGCTCATCGCGTCCTTTTTCGGTCAATATTCAAAATAATGATATTCAGCCCGCAGCGGGCGCGCAATCCGGCTATTGACCAAAACGGACAAAAACGTCATCAGCCGTCCAGTCCCTGAAGATACTTGTCCATTGCCTCAGCGACCTGTTTTGAGTAGTTGACCGCTTCCACGACCGTTCTCGCACCGAGAACAACATCGCCTGCCGCGAAAATTCCGTCACGCGTTGTCTCGCCGTAGGTGTTGGTCACAAGAAGTCCCCTGTCGGTGATATCGAGACCGGTGGTGGTCGATACTATTCTGTTCTTCGGCCCCTGCGACACAGCTATTATGGTCGATGAAGCGGGATAAAGCTTCTCCGAGCCCTCAACGCGATGCTTGTTGCCCTCCTCATCCTTCTCAACGCGAACGAAGATCGTTCCCTCATCGGTTATTTCCACTGGCTCAACGCCGGTGATGAACTCAACGCCGTCGTATTTTGCATATTCGACCTCGGTAACGCTCGCCGCTATATGCTCGGAACGAGCGAAGACCGTCACCTTGCGGCAGCCGTGCCGCAGCGCGGTACGCGCAACATCCATTGCGGAATTTCCCGCACCGATGATGTTGAGGCTGTCTCCGAGCGTGAACACATCCGGATTTGTCAGATAATTTATCGCAAAATGTACATTTCCGAGGCTCTCACCCTTTATATGCAGCGTGTTCGGTCTCCATACGCCGGTGCCGATAAAGATCGCCTTATAATCATCGCGGAACATATCGTCAACGGTTATTGTAATGCCGATCGCCGTGTTCGGACGTATCTTTATGCCAAGTGAGAGCATGAGCTTCTTGTATCTCTCGACATGGCGCTTCGGAAGTCTGAATTCCGGTATGCCGTAGCGAAGGACTCCCCCGATCTTTTCACGCGATTCAAAGATCGTGATATCATAACCCTTGCGAGCGAGAAGTATCGCTATCGTCATGCCCGCAGGGCCGCCGCCGATAACGCCGACGCGCTTGCCGTTCTTCTTGACATTGCTGAAATCGAGCTTTTCAAAATAGTTATCGCTTATGTAGTGCTCGATATTGCTGAAATGTACAGGTGCGCCTTTCTTGCCGAGGATGCAGTGTCCCTCACACTGATTCTCGTGATTGCAGATGAGCGAGCATATCATGCTGAGAGGATTGTTTTCAAACAGCATATCCCCCGCTTTGTCTATCTCGCCGTCAAGAAAAGTTCTTATGACCGTCGGGATAGCCGTGCTTATCGGGCAGCCCTTCTGGCAGGACGGATTTTTGCAGTTGAGGCAGCGGCGTGCCTCCTGAATGATATTGAATGCCATTTATCGTTCCTCCAATAGAAAATCATTTCTCACGGCTTTTCTGTTCGGCATACTGTTTCGGCGAACAGCCGAAATTCTTTTTGAACACTCTCGAAAAATACAGCGAATCGGAATATCCGCAGACGTAGGCTATCTCAGAGATATTCAGCTCGCCTATGCCGTACGAGCAGAGAAGTTTCTCAGCCATCTGCACCCTGAGATATGTAAGATAGCTGTGCGGAGTCATTCCCATTTCGCTCTTGAAAAGCTTACGCAGATAATCGTAGCTGAACGCTATCGAATGCAGATATTTGTCGAGCTCATAATCGCAGTCGGTGAAGTTGTGCATTATATTGCTCTTAATCTCATCTACGATGCCCCTTAGCGGCTTCGAGCTGTGGAATGCCGTTACATAGTTTACTATCAGATTTCCGAGCGCCGCGACTATCTGGTGTCTGCTGTCAAGCTCACTGTTGAAGAAATAGAATGCGTCCTGGAACGATCTGAGGATATGGCCCTCGGTATCGTCGGAGATCAGCAGCGGCTCCCGGAAAAGCATCGTCGCATCGGCAATGTTGAGGTGTATGTTTGTGAATCCTTCCTCGCTGTTATTGGTGTGTGGGATTTTAGGTGGTATCACAGCTATATCTCCCACGCTGTATTCAAGAGACATATCCGGAAAATCAAGACGTCCCCTGCCGCCGGTGCAGTAAATAAGCTCCCATTCTTCATGGTAATGCTGTTTTGTCGTAAATGTAGTAAGATGCCTTCCGGCATACACGATACTGTTCATAGTGTCTCCTCTTTTTCAAAAAGCGGGTTATTATTTAAACGCAGCAAGCAGTCTTTCCTTTTCGGCTTCGGAAAGCTGACAGCTCCACGGGACTCTCCCCGGGATAAGCTCGCCGTATTCCGAAAATCTCGCAGTCTTGTCGCGCTGAGTGTCGTTCCATTTATCAAAGCCCTCGGGCGAGATATGTCTGCCGTAATCGCAGTTTATAAAGCTGCATTTTCCGTAGTCACGCCACGGTCTTGCAAGATATATCAAGCCGTCGGCGACTTTATCCTCGCAGGTGAACCTGCACCCGTTGAAAACAAAGCCTATGTCCTGCTTTTCCGCGTGGGCGGGAGCAGTCGTATAGCCATGTCCGCGCACATCATACACCGACCGTATCTCGCAGCGGTCAAACAGTGCGTCGCCGCAGCCAAATATGAAATCCACATTTCCCGCTATCATGCAATCTCGGAATATCTGCCGCATTTTTCCGCTCGCGCGAAGCGGGTCTTTCAGGAACCCGTCGTAGCGCTCTATCAGGTCATCCGGGAGAGGCCCGCAGAATATCGTGTCCTGCGTGGAAATAAAGCGGCAGTTCTCAGCCGTGAATCCGTCGGCAACGACCGTGAGAGCAACTTCCTGCCCCTTCGTTTCGGGCGAGAGCGCGTCATTTTCGACTGTAATATTTTTAAGCGTAACGCCCGGCGCAAGAACTGCGGCAGTATATGTTCTGAACGTATTGTATTCCACACCGCGTTCGTCAAGCTTTTTAGCGTAGTCGTTCCAGACTATCCTTGTATCCGCAGCGGAATTTCCTATTATCTCGATGTCCGGAATGTATATCTCAATCTTTTCTCTGTAGATTCCAGGAGCAAGGACAATACGGTCACCGGGTGCGGCAGCTTTAATTGCCTTGCCGAGATCATCCGCAAGAGTAATGTTTTTCACGTTCATGGGCCCTTCTCCTTCCCGTCGTCCGGTCATATTTTCTTTTTCGTGCACAACCGGATTGTCAAAAAATACACAATATCATATCCACGATCTTAAATTCTTTTATTCATTTTAACCCACATCCACATGGATTTTCAAGTCCAATTCCATATTTTTTATGGATATTCCGGATATTTTATAAAAAACAGACAATTATGCAATATCCGAATTGTTCATTTTTTAACAGATCATCTTTATATATACTTGACAAGAGAACCGTTTACTATTATAATAAAATGTGTCTCGCGCAGCCGTCTTTTTGAGACATATCAACACCCATTCTCAGCCAGAAAGCGAGATTATTTATGAAAATAATAGATTTTCACACTCACCCGTACCTCTCCGGCGATGAATTTCTGAATTTCT
>CAMVEM010000003.1 GCA_947166515.1 uncultured Clostridia bacterium
TGCTTTAACTTCTGCCGTTGTAGCTTCTCCGATGTTGTCTTCGGTTATATCAGCTGGGTTTGTTACCTTTGTGAACGATACGGAGGATTCGGGCTCGCTGCTGGCAGACGCTTCATGCACAGCAAACGTTACTACTGGATAGTATCCTCCTGTTACGATCGATGTCACATAGATGCCGTCGGAAGTATCAGTTACAGGCCAATTGCCTCCCTCAATACCCATCTCTCCGTAAATGCAACCAAGATAGGCACCACCATTGCTCTTTAAGAAGTAGTAAGCACCAGTATCTGATTCAGTAATATCAAAAGGACCAGTGATATTTCCTCTTACCAATGTCCATGGCTTAACATTTGGATTGAGAGATACCCCATCCCCAATTTGATACTCTGTAGTCGAATTGATGGTATCGCCCGGATGAAGTACATCTCCCTCTTGCAGAGTTGTAAATTCTGTCGCTGTCGCATACGCCGTCAGGCTCATTCCCGCCATGCACGAAATTATCATGCAGAATGACAGGAAAATGCTTAAAAATCTGTTTCTTTGCTTTTTCATCTTTGACATCCTTTCATAATGAAATGTTGATTTATATAAAAACACTCTGAGACCCCTGAAAAACAGTGGTCCCGGGCGTTGTAGCCTTTATTGATCCCGGAGCTTGACAAAAGAGCGCAGTCAAGCTGCTGTACAGTTGCGGGTATATCACGCACATACATGATCGTCAAGCCCCTTTCTGTGAAAATGTGCCTATTTTTTTTAAATCCGACACTTGCATTATAGCACATTTTGCTAATAAAGTCAAGATTGTAAGCAAGATTCTTGTGCTGAATATATTATAACACACAAAGTGTTACCAGACCGTTACTGGAAAGGGCACTTTTATGATAGAAAAATGAAAGTTTGGTGATGTTTCTCTGAAAGATGTGGTTTTGGGGTTGCTTTTCGGTGCTGCAGTGGAGAGCGTGGAATCCGCGGCAGTCGGATGTCGCACCTTTTTCCGTAAATCCGTTGACAATGTCCGTATTATATGATATACTAAAAAAAATTCTTGTTTCGTCGGAAAAATTTCCTTGACTGATGCTGAGGGGACGAATAAGATTGATTAAAAATTCTGGCTCTGATACAACAATCGGTCGATTTTTTTAATTGTCAATTTCAATTTTAAACCCGCTTGACCGGATAGGGTCGAGCGGTTAATTCTTTTCGGCTTTTACTTCTGAAGAACATTCACACGGCGGTTTGTGAGCTGCTGTGCGGACTGTTCTCCGTAACCGGTGAAGACCGTCGGTATTATGCTGCGAAAGGGAAATGGGAGGTATGGACTTTGGAACTTGATAACGAACTCATCCCCGAGGAAAAGAAAAACGCGGAAGAAACAGTGACAGCTGCAGAGGCAGAGGTTCCTGCCGCTTCCGGGGAACCGGAAAAAAAGAAAAAGAAGCGCCGCCGTCAGATACACGAAGTCACGGCCGAAAATGATATCAGATACCGCGGGCCGCTTTCTTACAGGCATCTTAAGATACTCGGCTGGTTCTGCATAATTATTTCACAGATAGCTGTTGTGGAACAACTGAAAGAGCATGTTACGGGAAACGCCATTCCGTTTTTCTGTAATGATAGAATTATAAGCTTATTCACTTTTGCAGCTCTTCCACTCCTGCTGATATCCATTTTCTCGGTACTTCTGCAAAAGCGCAGCAATTACAGGAGCACGCTTGTCATAAACGGTGCTCTGGCGCTTGGAATGATCGGATTGTTCATGCTGATATATCATCGCTATATATTGGGGCTGGCGGGAGCATTTTTCAATACCGCGAATCAGTCCGCAGCGGACGCGTTTGATGATATGATGTCGACGATACCGAGCTTCAGGGGATTTCTGACGTTCAACATCTTTATCGATGTTTTTCTCTGCGTACTTGTCATGTTTTTTCTCGATTATACGCCGAAGCACTTCTTTACCGGAAAGAAGCTGCTGATATTCCGTTCGTTCGTGATAATCCCGCTGATTTATGAGCTGGCCTGCATCCTGATAAAGATAATGGCCACAGAGCGTTTTATCACGCTTCCGTTCTGGGTATCGCCTCTGCTTACCACAAAGCCTCCTATGAGTATTCTGATGTTCCTTTCTATAGTCAGATTTATAAAGATACGCGAGAAGAAATATCTTGCGACCGGAAAGTCTATTGAAGAATATCACGAATTCCTGAAAACAAACACAAATTCCTTCCAGTTTTCGAGACATCTTATACTGACAGTAACCGTCTATTCGTTACTGGATTTCCTGCTTCTGATATTTCTTACTGCGATAGATCTGGTAGTTTTGGGGCGGCTGGATGCCTCCGACCTGCCATTGGCTCTTGCAGAATCGCTGGCAAAGGTGAATTCATGGGGATTCGGCGGTACTGCCGGAATGATGGACCTTATTCCGATAATTTTGCTGTTCTCATATACAAGGACGCACAAACAAAAACTGATCGACGCGGCGATACCTGTTGTCAGCGTGATCGTTATTGTACTGGTCTATCTTGACGGCGGGTTCCAGCTGATACAAGGCGTATTGAGGAACTCGGGCACTATATGATGACCGGTAGCTGGCAGCGGTCCTTTTCCGGGCATCAGCCATATATCTGATATTGTTTTGCTTATCATATCATTCATATTGATTTTATTTTCTAAAGGTGGTTGACAATCTGAAAATAATGTTGTATAATGATATATGTGTAAAATTATGCTTGCCATGTTACGGGGCTGACAGCGCTCCGGGCGTGGTATGGAGTTTATCGGAATAAAGACGCATAAAGGAATTTGTATATGGAACTTGAAAAGACAGGAACCAGCCTTAAAGTCAGGCTCATAGGAGAAGTAAACAGCGATAATGCGCCAGGGATCGTGGAAACACTGTTCAGGGAGACCGAGGGTATTACAGATCTGACATTTGACCTGAAAGACCTTGAATATATCTCCTCGGCAGGACTGCGTATGATGCTCGGGCTGCAGAAGATCCTGAAAGACCATATGACCATAGAGAACACGAATGAGGAAGTAATGGAGATCTTCTCCATTGCCGGATTTACTAATCTGCTTCATTTCGCGTGAAAACAGATATTTCTGTTTTATTGATGCGTCAGACGATTTATGTGATGTCAAAAATGCCCGGAAGCGGCTGTGTGCTGCTTCCGGGCTGTTTTGTTTATAATACTTTTGAAAGAAACGCCTTAAGTCTCGGATTTTTCGGAGCTCCGAAAAAGCTTTCAGGAGCGTTTTCCTCTGCGATAACGCCGTCGTCAATGAACATTACGCGTGAAGCCACTTCTCTGGCAAATCCCATTTCGTGCGTTACGACGACCATTGTCATACCCTCTGTGGCGAGCTTTTTCATAAGATTAAGCACTTCGCCGACCATTTCGGGGTCAAGCGCCGAGGTGGGCTCATCGAACAGCATCACGTCGGGATTCATCATAAGTCCGCGGGCGATCGCGATACGCTGCTTCTGGCCGCCGGAGAGCATATTCGGGTAGCTGTCCGCCTTGTCGGAAAGTCCGACCTTTTTAAGGAGCTCTTCGGCTTTCGCGTTCGCCTCGTCATTTGTCGTGATACCGAGCTTGACCGGAGCGAGCGTGAGGTTTTTTCGTATCGTCAGATGTGGAAAAAGGTGGAAATGCTGGAAAACCATTCCCATTTTCTCGCGGATCTTGTAAAGCTGTTTCTCGGGTGCTTTTGTAAGATCGACACCTTCAAAGATTATCGAGCCCTCCGTCGGCTTTTCCAGCATATTCAAGCAACGCAGGAAGGTGCTCTTTCCGGAACCGGACGGCCCTATAACAACGACTTTTTCGCCCTTTTCTATGGTCGTGTCGATACCCTTGAGGATCTCAAGCTTGCCGAAGTTCTTTTTAAGTCCTTTAACCTCGATCACTTTTCTTGAGCCTCCTTTCAAGCTTCCCGACAAGGGAGCTCAGCCCCACGACAAGTATCAGATATATAAGTGCGACCGCTATGAGCGGCAGGAACGCCTCGTAGGTGACACTTCGTATGATGTCGCCGCCCTTGGTGAGATCCTGGAGCGCGATATATCCCGCGACGGATGTTTCTTTCAGGAGCACTATGCATTCGTTCGCGAGCGCGGGGAGGATATTTTTGAACGCCTGGGGCATTATGATGAATATCATCGTCTTGCGGTAGTTGAGACCGAGGCTCGCGCCCGCTTCAAACTGGCCGGGATCGATCGACATTATTCCCGAGCGGACTATCTCCGCCACATAAGCGCCGGAGTTTATACCGAACGCGAGGATTCCGACGAATGTCTTGTCGATGCGCACAGAAGCGAAGATAACATAATAGATTATGAGGAGCTGCACCATTACCGGGGTTCCTCTTATAACTGTGAGGTAGATCTTAGCGATGAAGTTCAGTACTTTAAGCTTTCCCGTCTTGTCATGCGTAGCGCGCACGGTAGCGACCAGAAATCCTATCACCATACCGAGCATAACCGCAAAAAGCGTGATGAGAAGCGTGGTCTTAAGACCGTCTATGAGGTACATATACCTGTTGTCGTAAATGAAGGTATCGTACAGCTTCTGTAAAAATTCGTCCAATGGTATTTCCTCTCTGTCCAGACATTTATACAGCAGAGCGCCGCTGTGTATGCCTTACTTTGCGCGGACTATTATAGCCTGCTTTGATGTTGCGTAACCCTGTGTGAAGTTTACGTTCTTGACTCTGTCCTCGGTTACTGACATTCCGGCAACGCCTACGTCAGCCTTTCCGGAGGTGACTGCTGTGATTATGGAATCGAAAGCCATATCTTCGATAACGAGTTCCATGCCTATCTTGTCGCATACTGCTCTCATCATATCAACGTCTATGCCGACGATATTTCCGCTCTCCTTGAGCTCATAGGGCGGGAATTCCGCGTTTGTAGCCATAGTGAGAGTGCCGGTCCTTGTTACGGAGCTGTCTGCAACGTAAGAAGCGCGGTCGGCGTTTTCGCCTATCCAGTGTGAAACTATCTTATCGAGAGTTCCGTCAGCCTTGAGTGCCGTGAGCGCGTCGTCGATCTTCTTGCCGAGCTCCTCGTTTCCTTTTGCGTAGGCTATCGCATATTCCTCGTCGGCAAAAGGCTCGTCGAGTATTTTAAGGTCGGAATTCTTGCTGACGAATGCCTTGGCAGTCTCCATGTCGATCATTACCGCATCTACCTTCGCCTGCTTGAGAGCCTGTATGGCGTCAGCGCCCTTGTTGTATTTTTCTATCGTTGCGTCCTTTATGTCTTCGGCATATAAAGCGCCGGTCGTTCCGAGCTGTACTCCGACAGTTTTTCCTTCAAGGTCAGCAAGGCTGTTTACTGTGTTTGCCGGAACACCGTTCGAGCAGCCTGCGAAGCAGAGAGCTGCGGTCACGAGCAGTGCGGATATAAATCTTTTCTTCATGTTGTTTTCTCCTTCTTCTGTCTTTATTGGTGCCTTTGCACCATAATATTATAACTCATACGCCCGCAAAAAGCAATAGCATAAAAATATTTTTTTCACAATAATTGAGATAAAAACAAGTGCGATTTACGATATTTTGACCACTTAAGCGGAAAAGGAATCTTTAGGCTTCTGTTTGCCTGTATCCGGCGGGCTTTGAAGGCATAAAAGCTCTTTACAAATCTGTATCTGTGTGATATAATATAAGCAATACCGCACAAAGACCGCTTGAATGCTTTGTGTGCTAAAGCCTATTATCTAAGCTTGAATGCCCCGGGCGACATACAGAATATAATGATCCGGGGGCTGTGAGTTGGGAGATGAGCTGTCTGGAACGCACTGTTCAGAGCGCGGCGATGATTAATACCGTGCCCATACTTATACTTATTTTCCTGCTGTTTTTTCTGAGAGCAAACTGGCGTTATGAGGTCAGGCTGACGGCTCATTTCATGCCGTCGACGCTTCTGCTGATGATACTGACGGGACTTGATAACCTTGATTTCTTCGCATTTGCGCATCAGGGGACCGATGAGACTGCAGCGTTCTTACACAAGCTTGTGGGAATGCTGCAGTATGATGTCAGGATACTGCTGATGGCGTTTCTGATCTCGATAGTTGCAGACAGACTGAGCAGGAGAGAACATACCAGGTTCTGGACGATAGCGCCTGCTGTGGCGAACTGCTTCCTGCTTCTGCCGAGCCTGTTTACTGATCTGTTCTTTTCGTACAACGAGGACGGGCGGATCGTCAGGGGTGTGCTCCACTATGAACCCCATATCGTTTCTGCGTTTTATATAGTGTTTCTGTTCGTGCTCGCGTTCATGGCGAAAAGGCGCACACATTCGACCGAAGCCGGCATACTGGCGATAACAGCTTCGTCGGTGGTCGTCGCTGTTCTTGTGGAAATGGTTTTCTCTCTGCGCGGCATACTGCTGTCGGTTATTGCGCTGTCGATACTCGGATATTATCTTTATCTGCATATCGAGCATTTCAGATATGACAATCTGACCGGAGTGCTCAACCGCGAGGCGTTCAATGTGGATATAACCAGATACGGCAATCATCTTGTATCTCATATACTAAGCATCGATCTGAACGACCTGAAAGTCATTAATGACACACAGGGTCACGAAGCCGGAGACAGGGCTCTGGTAGCTACATCCCATGCTCTGGTGGACTCGCTTCTGCCGAAAAGCCGCATCTACCGCGTGGGCGGCGACGAATTTGCAGCATTCTGCATACTGAGAAGCACGCCGGATGTGGAAAAAATGGTGGATAATATGTATAAGGCGGTCGAGGCCAAGGGATATTCCTGCGCCATAGGATATTCCGAATGGCTGAGCGGAAAGTCGTTCATGGAGGTCTATAAATCCGCCGATGACGCAATGTACAGGACAAAGCGAAGAATGAAGGATTCTGTATATGAAAATGCGGAGGCAAATTGAATCGGAAATTCCCTGTGCCGCTTAGGCGGCATCGGTAAGGAAAGGCTGGAGCAATGACAGAAAAATACCGTTACACTGATTCCGAGATGTCGCTCATGGAAGGATCGCGCATACCGTTTGCCGTTTATCAGTTCATAGAGGGCAGAGTCGTCACGCTTGTCCTTTCGGCGGGATTTCTTGATCTTTTCGGATATACCGGTAAAGATCAGGCGTATAATGATATGGACAACGATATGTATAAAGACATTCATCCCGACGATGCCGCGCGTATCGCCGACGCTGCGCTGCGCTTTGCGAAAGACGGGGCGGAGAACAGCAGGTATGATGTGATCTATCGCTCGAAAAACAGCAATCATGCCGGATATAATATAATACACGCCATGGGAGAGCATATCAGGACCGGGACCGGAGAACGTCTCGCGCAGGTGTGGTACACATACGAAGGCTCGTATTCCGACAAGGAAAACGGCACCAGACTTACCGAGGAGCTCAGAGCTGCTATCCGTGAGGAAACTATCCTGAAAGAGAGCCGTTACGATCAGCTTACGGGACTTCCGAACATGACGTATTTTTTCGAGCTCGCCATAGCCAGGAGAGATGCGCTTCTGAACGAGGGAGCATCTCCAGTTCTGCTGTTTCTCGATCTGTGCAGAATGAAGGATTTCAATCACAGGCATGGTTTCGCGGAAGGCGACCGCCTGCTGCGCGCATTTGCGAGAGTGCTGGCGCGGTATTTCGGAAGCGAGTGCAGCTGCCGTATCGGCGAGGATCATTTTGCCGCCGTTTCATCTGAGGGAAAGCTCGATGAGACTCTCTCGGCGCTGTTTGAAGAAGCCCGCTGGATAAATGGCGGACTTGCTTTGCCGGTGCACTGCGGCGTATATCCGGACAGAGCCGAGAAGGTCAATGCCGGCGCGGCATGCGACCGTGCGAAGCTTGCGTGCGATTCCATAAAAAATACATATTCCTCCGCGTACTGCTACTATGACGTTTCCATGAAAGACATCGAGGAGAAGCGTCAGTATATAATCGCGAACATCGACAGAGCTATCAGTCAGGACTGGATAAAGGTTTATTACCAGCCGATCGTCAGGGCCGTAAACGGCAGAGTCTGCGATGAGGAAGCTCTTGCGAGGTGGATCGACCCTGTAAAGGGGTTCATGTCTCCTGCGGATTTCATACCTGTTCTTGAAGACTGCGGGCTGATATACAAGCTTGATCTTTACGTTGTTGACCGCGTTCTCGAAAAGCTCGCTGTTTTGAAGGCCGAAGGGCTTCATCTTGTGCCGCAGTCGGTAAATCTTTCGCGCTCGGACTTTGACGCCTGCGATATGGTGGAGGAGATAAGGAAGCGCGTCGATGAATCTGGACTTCCGCGCAGTCTGGTGACTATAGAGATAACCGAAAGCACAATCGGCAGCAGTTTTGAATTCATGAAAGTTCAGATAGACAGATTCAGAGAGCTCGGATTTGCTGTGTGGATGGACGATTTCGGCAGCGGATATTCGTCGCTTGACGTTCTCCAGAGCATAAAATTTGATCTTATCAAGTTTGATATGCGTTTTCTTCAGAGCTTCGGCGAGGGAGACGCCAGCAGGATAATCCTTACCGAGCTGCTGAAAATGGCGACGTTCCTCGGAATAGACACGGTATGCGAGGGCGTTGAGACGGAGGAACAGGTCGTGTTCCTGCGAGAAACAGGCTGCTCAAAGCTTCAGGGATATTATTACTCGAAGCCCCTGCCGCTTTCGCAGATACTTGAAAGAAATCGCAGAGGGCTGCAGATAGGATTTGAAAATCCCGCGGAATCGCATTATTTTGAGACTATCGGAAGAGTTAATCTTCACGACCTTGCGGTCATTACACAGGGAAGCGGCGAGAAATTCCACAATTTCTTCAATACGCTCCCCATGGCGATAGTCGAGCTGACTGTGGACAAGCTGCGCGTTGTACGTAGCAACCAGTCATACCGCGATTTTATGGGGCGCTATCTGACGTCGGACAGATCATCAAAGGGAATAGCTCACAGCGAGGCTCCGGCAATGGTGGAGATCATACGCCGGTGCAGCCGGAACGGCAGCCCTGAGTATGTTGATATCAAAATGCCGGACAACACAGACGCACATTATTTTGTGCGCGGAATTGCCGTTGATCCGCTCGACGGAACTATAGCGGCAGTCATTGTAGTGCTCACCGTAACTGACGCGGATCAGGGCACGGATTACGCAAATATAGCGCGTGCGCTTGCGGCGGATTATTTCAACCTTTATTATGTCGATCTTGAGACTGAAGAATTCATAGAGTACAGCTCCGGGGTCGGAGAGGAAGACCTGGCGCTCGAACGTCACGGCAGCAATTTCTTCTTCGAGAGCCGCAAGGACGCGCTCGAATTTCTTTATCATGAGGACCGTGAAGCGTTTATCGAAGCGTTCAGAAAAGAAAAGATACTCAGCGCGCTTGACGAGCAGGGTGCTTTCACGTTTACATACAGGCTGATACGTAACGGCGAGCCTGAGTTTGTGAACATGAAGATAATGCGTATGCAGGGAAGCGGGAGATATATCATAATCGGCGTCAGCAGCATAGATTCGCAGATGAGGCAGAAGAAGCTTCTTGAAGAGATCGAGCGCGATCGGGCCGCATATCAGCGTATATCTGCGTTAACGGGCGATTATTTATGCATGTACACTGTTAATCCGAATACCGGACACTATTTTGAATACAGCGCGACCGGCGAATATGAAGGTCTGGGATTTGAAAAGCAGGGAGACGATTTCTACGCCAAAGCTCTGTCCGACGGCGAACGTACGGTTGCTCCGGAGGATTATCCGAGATACCGCGAGCTCTTCACCAAGGAGAATGTGCTCCGTGATGCGGCGGAGAACGGCGCGTTTTCTATCAGCTATCGCCTTATGATAGGAGGAGAAGCGCATCCTGTGACTCTGAGAGCGGCACTTGTGAAGGAAAGCGACGGCGAAAAGCTCATAGTCGGAGTAAGAAGCGCAGGCTGACGCGCAGGCCGGAACGAATTCAATTCAAGAGAAATATTGACAATTTATAAAAAATCTGATATAATTATAGCGGGTATGTCTGAGCATATCCGCTTCCCTGTTTCAGAGAAGATCACAAATGACACGAATTCCGGCATCCGGACCGCAACTGGAGACGCTTTGTATGAGATCAATCCGATCAAAGATAATTCTTGTTATTTCCGCGCTGATGATAGCGGTCGTCGTGACATTCGTGTTTACTTCGACTACCAGAACAAACGCCATACTTACCGACGACTCGGACAGGATACTGCTTTCGTCCGCAGAGTATCACGCTAATATAATTGACGATAACTTCCGTTCTACCGAACAGTCGGTCGGAACGATATTCAATTACGCAATAAAGCGTGCGGAGACATATTCGCACTTTCTCGAAGATGAGACCGAACGCGATAATTATACATACGACGTATCTGAGCTCGGTAAGAGCATTGCCGAGAATACCCGCGGCGGCATGTCGGTATATCTGAGATATAATCCCGACGATTTCGGGTCGAGCACCGGCTTCTGGTACACCATAAACCTGACCGACAAATCGTGGCAGCCGTCAGAGCCTACAGATATGAGTCTTTATGACAAGGACGACCTTGAGCATGTCGGCTGGTATTACATTCCGATAGGCGCGGGAACGGCCATGTGGATGGATCCTTATTATAACGCTAATCTCGGCGTTAATATGATATCCTACATAATCCCTTATTTCTACGGCGATTATATCGTTGGCATAATCGGAATGGACATAAGTCTCGATCTGCTGAAGGAATCTGCATCCGAGGTATCCGTATATAAGACGGGCCGTGCGTTCATGATGGAGAAGAACGGCAATATCATATACCATGAAGATTATCCCGAAGGGATAACGTTCAGCGAGCTTAACGATTCGGATAAGGAGTTCTTCGGAAATATACTCAGAGCGGATATGGATACTGCGATTATCCGTACCGGAAGACACGGCGAAGAAGAGAAGATAATACTTAAAAAGCTTAAAAACGGCATGATACTCGGAATATACGCGCCGACCTCAGAGATAAGCGCGCCTCAGAGAAGCCTGTTTTTACAGCAGATAGTTATTTCGGCCGTAATACTTATACTTGCTATACTTGTCGGACTTCTGTTCGTGCGGTCGGTGACCGAGCCGCTCAAGAAGATGACCGCCGTTGCAAAGCAGTATGAAAACGGCAATTTCGGCGAAGAGATAAGCGTAAAGGGCGACGATGAGGTAAGTGTGCTGTCGCGCTCTCTCCAGACAATGGCGACATCGCTCAAACAGCAGATAGAGATAGCGGACAGTGCCAACAGGGCAAAGAGCGAGTTCCTCGCAAGTATGTCCCACGAAATAAGAACTCCTATCAACGCGGTGCTCGGCATGAACGAGATGATACTGCGCAACGCGAAGGAAAGCGATATACATGAATATTCGCTCAATATACAGGACGCGGGACGCACGCTTCTCTCGCTTATAAATACTATACTTGACTTTTCGAAGATCGAGGACGGAAAAATGGAGATAATCCCCGTCACCTACGATCTTGCAGCAATGATAAACAACCTTGTCAATTCCATTTCAGAACGTGCAAAGGCGAAGGAACTGACTTTCAGAGTCGATGTCGATGAATCGCTTCCGACTGAGCTTATGGGAGATGACATGCGCATCTCGCAGGTAATAATGAACCTGCTGACGAATGCTGTGAAATATACCAAAGAGGGCGAAGTAACGCTGTCGATAAAGGACGGCGGCCGTGTGAACGGCGTGATACTGCTCGATGTGTCAGTTTCGGATACGGGCATCGGAATAAAGGAAGAAGATCTTGAAAAGCTGGGCATGGCGTTTGAGCGTCTCGATGTGCTCAGAAACAGGAATATTGAGGGAACCGGTCTCGGTATGTCGATCGTAACGAGCCTTCTCACCAAAATGGACAGCCAGATCGATGTAAAGAGCGTTTACGGCAAAGGAAGCACTTTCTCGTTCAGACTTTATCAGCAGATAGTCAATGATAAGCCTATCGGAAACTATGAAGAATATATAAAATCCTCAAAACGGCTCGGCGCTGTAGATGTGCTTCCCGAAATAAAGAACGCTATGGTTCTTGTCGTTGATGATTACGCGATGAATCTCAAGGTGGCGGAAAACCTGCTGAAGCTTTTCGGCATAACGCCGGTATGTGTGCAGTCGGGAAGAGAAGCCATAAAGGTTATGGACAACAAAAGCTTCCATATCGTTTTCCTCGATCATATGATGCCGGGAATGGACGGTATCGAAACGCTTAATGAGATGAAAGCGCGCGGACTGATAAAACGTTCGACGAAAATGATCGCGCTTACAGCGAACGCTGTTGTCGGCGCGAAAGAAAATTATCTTGCCGCGGGATTTGACGATTATCTATCAAAGCCTATCGAAATGAGCGATCTTAAAGCTATACTGATGAAATATCTGCCGAAAGGCAACATCACGTTCAGGGAGAAAAGCGCTCCGGAATCTGACGAGGCCGCAGAAGAAGGCTTCAGAATAGTATGCACCGCCGGCGACGGTTCCGAGATAATGGAATTTGCTCCTCGCAAAAAGGAATCAGCCGAGATAAAGAAAAACATCTCGCGCCCGCTTGAAGAAGCGCTGCGTGACGACGCAGGCATAGATATGAAAGCGGGAGTAAATTTCTGCGGAGATATGCCGGAACTTTATAAGGATATACTTGCCGATTACTCGAAAGCGGCCGACCTCAAGGCGGAAGAGCTCGACGGATATTATATCGGGAAGAAATGGAACGAATACCGCGTGCTTGTACATTCGATGAAGAGCGGATCAAAGACTATCGGCGCCGATAACCTCTCCGACAAGGCCAAAGAGCTTGAAGATGCCGCAAAAGAATCGGACGAGAAATTCATAACGGAGCATCATGCCGAATTTATAGAATTTTACAGGAAAACGGCAGCTTCTGTCGGCAGGATACTCAAGGAGAAGAAAAGATAGTATGGCTCAGGAATACTGGATAACGGTAGTCGATGATGATATTTCAAATCTGAAGATAGCCGGCTCCATACTCAGCGGGCATGGAATGCGTGTCACCGCTATGAGCACGGGGGCAGCGCTGCTTGAATATCTTGACGACGGAAATGAGCCCGACCTTATATTGCTCGACGTACAGATGCCCGTAATGGACGGGCTGGAGACGCTTGAGAAGCTCAGGGCGCAGGAGAGGGAAAGAAATATCCGCAAGGGCGCCGAGCCGGCAGGAAAGTATGACGGTATGCCGGTCGTTCTGCTTACCGCGGACGACAACGCAGAGACTGCCGACAGAGGACTTGCTCTCGGCACGCTCGATATTATAAAGAAACCTTTCGATCCCGTATCATTCGTTCAGAGGATAGAGAGCATCGTTACGGGCTGCAGACACATGAGAGAGCTTTCGGACAGCATCACTAAGGATAAGCTTACCGGACTTATGAGCAAGGCGGGCGCCGACAGGCTGATGCGGTATGAACTCGGCAGATGCGGCGGCACGCTGATGCTGCTCGATATTGACGGTTTCAGAATGATAAACGAACACTTCGGTCACGACGCAGGCGACAGATTTCTCACCGCATGTGCTGTGATACTGAAGCAGAATATACGCGCAGACGATATGGCAGCACGAACTGACGGCGACACTTTCGTTGTATTTCTGAAAGATGTGTTGTCCGAAGATAAAGTGACCGGGTTAGTGCGCGTGCTGAACAGCAAGCTGTGTGCGGAAGCGTACAGAATGTTCGGCAATAAAAAAGATATCACGGTCGGTGTATCGTGCGGAGCGGTCATCGCTGAAAAAGGGCACAGCTTTGAAGAACTTCTGCGCACGGCGGAAAGAATGCTGATCTCGGCAAAGCGGGACGGCAAACACGGCTGCGCAGTCTTTTCAAGAGGTGAAAAAGCAGGAAACGCCAGACGCCACACCGATGAGCTTGCGAGGATATGCGAGTCGTTTGATGAGCATAATACAGAGCACAAGGCGCTGTGCACCGGGAGTGAATCCTTCGGCATGATCTACCGCTACATTATGCGCCATATACAGCGCTATAACGGTATAGTACAGAAAGTGCTGGTAACAGCGGAAAACATTGAAAACATTCCGGCGTCGGAACTTTCGGCGAAAATGGAGCAGCTCAGCGGTATAGCCGCGGGAATGCTCAGAAACAGCGATATTATTTACCGGTGTTCACCGGATCAGCTTTTGCTGTTGCTTCCGATGCTGTCGGACGCCGATCTTCCGGGAGTTATGGAGAGAATATCAACAGGGTGGAATAACGCAGAGGATCCGGGCCGCCGCACAGAGATAACGTATGTTTCAGAATGCGTCGGTAACGTACTGCCGCAGTATCCGGATATAGAAGGCCTTGACTGGCGCTACGCGAAGCTTAATCTGCCGACCGAGCGGCTTCTCATGGACACGCTTAAAGATCTTTATTCCTCGATACCCAAACGTATCGCGAGACTCGAAGGCTTTTATGCGGATATCGACAGTGCGGAGTCCATAAAAAGCTATAAGACGGAAGTGCACGCGATGAAGAGTGCCGCGGCGCTTATCGGACTTATGCAGATATCGGGACTTGCGAAAATGCTTGAATCATACGCGGCCGCAGGTGACGCGCAGAGCGTAAGAACGCTTCATGAACCGTTCCTGAAAGAATTCAGGAAAGCGTATGACGCGATAGGAAAAACGTTCGGCTTTGAAGCCGAGGAAATGAAAAAACAGGACGGAAAGGCCATGCTGCCTCCGCTGCTCGGAGTTCTCGAAAGCAGTCTTAAGGAAATGGACATGGAAACTGCCGACCGTGTTATAACAAAAATAAGATCGTATTCGTACGATGAACGGACAACAGAGCTTATAGACAAGCTGGCGCGCGCGTCTGTCGAGCTCGATGACAGTGCCTACGACATAATAAAGGAGTTAACGTCATGAAAAAACTGATGCTGATCGGAAATCCCACGGACAATCTGAAAAAACTCGGCGAAAGCCTGTCTGCCGGTTATAATGTACAGACTGTCGGCTTTGTACCGGATGTTGTGTATGATATACTTGCGGTGTTCTCACCGGACGTGATAGTGATATCTCTTGAAGGAGCGCATGAGTCAGTCAAGGCGGTGCTGAGATATATCAACACCCGATATCAGAGCAAGCCGGTCATAACGCTCGGAACAGAAGCCGAGAAGAACGCTTTTGCGCAGTACTATAAAGAGAGCCAGTTCGAGAACATCGACCGTTCAGCCGGATCGGATGAGATCTGTGCCGCTGTTGAGCGCAGACTTGCCGAGAATTTCGGAGCAAAGTCCACAAACAAAAAATACATCATGGTCGTTGATGACGATATGTCGTTCTTGAAGTCTGTAAAAGCTATGCTTGAAGACGATTATGAGGTCGCTGTCGCACCGTCCGGAATGGCAGCTCTGAGAATGATGAACACAAGACTTCCGGACCTTGTGCTGCTCGATTATGATATGCCGCACTGTGACGGCCGTCAGACGCTCGAAATGATCCGCACCGTGACCGTTACTAAAGATATGCCTGTTATGTTCCTTACATGCATCACAGACCGTGATCATATAGACGCAATACTTGGGCTCAACCCTCAGGGATATATCGTTAAGCCTGTTGATCCGGCGACCCTTAAGGAAGCTGTTGAAAAGGTACTGTTCTATCTTTGATATTGTATAAACATCGCAGATATCCCCGCGACCAGTATATCGCGGGGATAAGGATTTATTGGCGGATAACGTTCTGTAGTTTAATAATGTGGCTGTGTTACAACAAACGTTTTTTGTGGGGCTTTGCCCCACACCCCTTTGAACGATATTTAGATAGAGGCTTCGCCTCTATAACTCTGACCAGGGCGACGTCGCCCTGGATCTCCGGCCGCGTCGCGCGGCGGCGACTGCGCTTCGCGTAAATATCAACAAAAGTTGTGACAAGACCAATAGATTGAGTCATAATTCGTGATCGGCTGATATCGGTAAAAACGTTTTTTAAAGGTTTGTAGATATAGATGTCACAAAAGATCAAAGGCAGCATAATGCTGTTTTTTACGGCGCTGATATGGGGCGTAGCGTTTGTTGCGCAGAGCGACGGCATGAACTATGTCGGTCCGTTCACATATAACGCGACGCGTATGCTGATAGGAGGATGTGCTCTGATGCCCGTCTGCGCTGTGTTTGGTGCCGGGCGCAGAAAGCGCACGGAGGCGGAAACAGAGAAGGCAAATGCAAAAGAGGCCGCTCCGCTGAAAACCACATTTATCGGCGGGATATGCTGCGGCGTAGTTCTGTTTGTCGCTGGGTCGCTCCAGCAATTCGGTGTAAAATATACGACAGTAGGAAAAGCGGGATTCATAACCGCGCTTTATATCATAATCGTACCGCTGATACAGTTCGTGCTCTACAGGCGGTCATCGCTGAAGCTGTGGCTCTGCTCGGCGTGTGCGATAGCGGGATTTTATCTCCTGTGCATAAACGGCGATTCCGGCGTATCGGCAGGAGATCTGCTCGTGCTTGCTTGTGCTCTGTTCTTCGCGGTGCACATCATGGTTATCGACCGTTTCAACTCAAAGAACGCAAACGGTCTGATAATGTCGTGCATACAGTTCTTCACTGCCGGTATCGTAAGCTTTGTATGCATGTTCATATTCGAAAAGCCGGTCTTTGAGGATATACTCGCGGCGTGGCTCCCTATCCTGTACGGAGGAGTGATGTCGAGCGGTGTCGCATACACCATGCAGATACTCGGGCAGCGATATACCGAACCGACGACAGCTACGCTTATAATGAGCCTTGAATCGGTATTTTCGGCGCTTGCAGGTTGGGTGCTGCTCGGACAGGTGCTCAGTATCAAGGAACTCTCGGGATGTGCTCTCGTATTTGCGGCGGTGGTAGCCGCGCAGATAGACATTCCGTCAAAAAAATTAAAAAAAACCGAAAGGAGTGGTATCCGAAAGGATACCGGTAAGGAAGATGAAAAAAGGATTATTGAGTAAGATCATTTTTGCTCTGATAGTCGTGGCGTTTATCGTCTGCTGCGCTATAAGCGCGCCGATAACAGAGGCTGTGGGAACGCTATGGTCGCTTCTGCCGCCGATAGTTGCGATAGGTCTTGCGCTGATAACCAAGGAGGTTTACTCCTCGCTGTTCATCGGAATACTGACAGGCGGTTTTCTGTATGCCGTTGCGGGCAACACACCGCTCCCCGAGGATCCGGAAGCAACTGTATTCACGGGATTCCCGAAATTCATGGACGCTGTGGTCAGCAAGGGATTCATCGGTAATATCGCAGACTCGTACAATGTTGGCATACTGATATTCCTCGTTGTGCTCGGCATAATCGTCGTGCTGATGAACAAGGCCGGCGGAAGCCGCGCTTACGGCGAATGGGCTGCTGCGCACATAAAAACGCGTGCCGGTGCATCATTCGCTACATTCCTGCTTGGCGGACTTATATTCGTTGACGACTATTTCAACTGCCTTACGGTAGGTTCTGTAATGCGGCCCGTAACGGACAAGCATAAGATATCCCGCGCAAAGCTCGCATATCTTATAGACGCTACCGCGGCGCCGGTCTGTATCATAGCTCCGATATCGTCGTGGGCTGCCGCTGTCAGCGGAACGGTTGAGGGCGTTAACGGAATACAGCTTTTCATAAATACTATACCGTGGAATCTTTACGCTTTGCTCACGCTTATAATGGTGATCTTCATCTCGCTCTCCGATACCGATTTCGGACCTATGAAGCTGCATGAGGACAATGCAAAACGCGGAGATATTTTCACCACGCGCAACAAGGTATATCCCGAGGATGACAAGCCCGTTCATTCGCTCGGAAAGGTGATAGACCTTATCCTCCCTGTAATTGTTCTCATAGCTTTCTGCGTTGTCGGAATGATCTATACCGGCGGATTCTTTGACGGTGCTTCGTTCATGGACGCATTTGCGGACTGCGACGCGTCGCTCGGACTTTCGCTCGGCTCTATCGGCGCACTTATCGTCATAATTTTCTACTATATGCTCAGAGGTGTGCTAAATTTCAACGAATGCATGGATTCGATCGCTGCGGGATTCAAACAGATGGTTCCCGCTATACTGATACTCACATTTGCATGGTCGCTGAAATCCATGACAGGACTTCTCGACGCAGGTCCGTTCGTTTCCGGACTTGTACAGGAAGCAACAGCACTTCAGATACTTCTGCCGCTCATTCTGTTTGCAGTCGCTATCGGACTTTCGTTTGCGACAGGTACATCTTGGGGAACTTTCGGCATACTGATACCGATAGTTACCGGAGTATTCTCGACTGAGCTCGCAAACACCGCAGAGACCGGAGTTATACCGCCCATAGTAATAGTCTGCATCTCAGCTTGTCTTGCAGGCGCTGTCTGCGGAGACCACTGCTCGCCTATCTCCGATACGACGATCATGGCATCCACCGGCGCTCAGTGCGATCATGTTAACCATGTATCGACTCAGCTCCCGTACGCATTCACAGTTGCGGGTGTCTGCGCTGTGGGATATCTGATCTCCGGATTTATACAGAACGTTTTCCTGGTGCTCGGAATATCGGTCGTACTGCTCATCGGCGTACTTTTTATAATAAAGATCGTCGAAAGCAAGAAGGCTTCAAAGAATTTTGTTGAAGAAGTTCCGCCGGCTAAGGAATAAAACAGCAAATAATAAGTAAGCCGTTCTCCGCTGAAAGCGGAGAACGGCTTATTTTTTTATTCGGTGGGCGCGTCTGCTTCCGACTTGTTGTTCAGGCCATAGCACAGAGCCATGAGGCTGTCACCGAGATGAACGTTTTCGACGACGGCGCCTTCTATGTCTTCAAGACGTATATCGTAGTGAGTGAAGTTCCAGAATCCCGTTATGCCAAGCTTCGCGAGACGTTTTCCGACTTCCGCGGCGGCAGATTTCGGAATGCAGAGTATTGCTATTTCCGGCCGCTGTTTTTCGCAGAAGCTGTCAAGCTCCGTCATGGGCTGGACGACAAATCTGCCCGTCGTTGTTCCTGCAGCGGCAGGGTCGGAATCGAAGATCCCGCAAAGCTCGCAGCCATACTTTTTATAATCGAAATGCACGGCAAGCGCTCTTCCGAGATTGCCGGCACCGATCAGCACAGCTTTGCGGCACTTGTCAACGCCGAGAATGGAGCCTATCTCTTCCCGCAGATCAGCTACAGTATAGCCGTATCCCTGCTGGCCGAAGCCGCCGAAGCAGTTGAGATCCTGCCTTATCTGCGACGCAGTGACATTCATTCTATCGGCAAGCTCACGCGAGGATATTTTGGTAAAACCCTCCGAGAGCAGCTCGCCGAGAAATCTGTAATATCTCGGGAGCCTTCTTATCACGGAATTTGAGATCTTTTCACTTTTTGACATATTATCACGTCCTTATCAAACGTCAGACTGTCTCTTTCAACCTCTCGTTTATGGCGTCGAGGAACTGCTCGGTATTGACCTTCTGCTTGTTTTCAAGAGTTGACAGAACATACAGATCGCCGGTCATTACACCGTCCTCGATAGTCTTGATCGTTGCTTTTTCGAGCTTTCCGGCAAACTCTACGAGCTCGGGAAGCTTATCAAGCTCGCCGCGCTTTCTGAGAGCTCCTGTCCACGCGAAGATAGTTGCTACCGAGTTCGTGGAGGTCTCTTCCCCCTTGAGGTGCTTGTAGTAGTGACGTGTTACCGTTCCGTGAGCTGCCTCATATTCATAAACGCCTGTAGGCGATACAAGCACCGATGTCATCATGCCGAGGCTTCCGAACGCGGTAGCCACCATATCCGACATAACGTCGCCGTCGTAGTTCTTGCATGCCCAGATATATCCGCCCTTAGAGCGTACCACTCTTGCGACTGCGTCGTCTATGAGCGTGTAGAAATACTCGATGCCGGCATGTTCGAACTTTGACTTGTACTCTGTTTCGTAAATGTCCGCGAAAATGTCCTTGAATGTGTGGTCGTACTTCTTCGAGATAGTGTCTTTTGTCGCGAACCATATATCCTGCTTGGTGTCGAGCGCGAAGTTGAAGCAGGAGCGTGCGAACGATGCTATGCTCGCGTCAATGTTGTGGAGTCCTTGTATTATGCCGTCGCTGCCCTTGAACTCGTGGATAAGCTGTCTTGTTTCATTTCCGTTCTTGTCGGTAACGATGAGTTCAGCCTTAGATCCGTCCTTCACCTTCATCTCGCTGTTCTTATAAACATCGCCGTAAGCGTGACGCGCAATGGTTATCGGGGAAGTCCATGTCGGGATAAGCGGGTTGATGCCCTTTACGAGTATCGGAGCGCGGAACACGGTTCCGTCGAGTATCGCTCTTATCGTGCCGTTCGGGGACTTCCACATCTCTTTCAGATTGTATTCGGTCATTCTCTGCGCGTTCGGAGTGATAGTCGCGCATTTTACCGCAACGCCGTATTTCTTTGTAGCGTTCGCGCTGTCGATTGTGATCTGGTCGTTGGTCTCGTTGCGCTTTACGAGTCCGAGGTCGTAATACTCGGTCTTTAAGTCGATATACGGAAGCAGGAGCTTATCCTTTATCATCTTCCATATAACGCGGGTCATCTCGTCGCCGTCCATTTCGACGATCGGGGTCTTCATTTCTATCTTTGCCATGTCGCTGTTTTCCTTTCGGTTATTTATTCAACAATATAAGTGTCAAGTATGACCTTCTGGCAGTCCTGACAGCAGTGAGCCTTTAAAAGGGGAGAGAGGTATGAGTATTCGTCTGCGTGCAGTTCTTTAGGCGTATCATTCAGTCTCTTTAACTTGGAGCGTGCAGCCTCAATATCGTCCCACCATTGAAGATCATGGCTGTAGAGATTTCTGTCAGTCGGACAGAGCACTGCTCCTTCTCTCATTTCTTTTCCGCAGAACGGGCAGTTCATATCTTATCACCCGTTTTTCTTTGTGTAATTCAGCAGTCCGCCTTCTAGTATCATTCCCTTGCCGCGTTCGGAAAGTTCAAGCGTTGTTTCGATCTCGAAGCCCTTGGTGATGTCCTTTACAATGATCTTCGAGCCGGTCTCTATCGCTTTCTTAACGTCGGGAAGTGCGAGCTCATCGCCCTGATCTATGCGGTCATAGTCCGCCTCGTTCACGAACGTGAGCGGGAGAATACCATTATTGATGAGGTTCTGTTTGTGTATTCTTGCAAAAGATTTGCAGATTATCGCCTTTACGCCGAGGTAGAGCGGTGCAAGAGCCGCGTGCTCACGCGAGGAGCCCTGACCGTAGTTCGAGCCGCCGACGATGATCGACTTTCCGGCTTCCTTTGCGCGCTTCGGGAATGTCTCGTCACATACGGTAAAGCAGAATTCCGAGATAGCCGGTATATTCGAGCGGAGCGGGAGTATCTTCGCGCCTGCGGGCATGATGTGGTCGGTGGTGATGTTGTCGCCGACTTTCAGGGTTACGCCTGCCTCGATGCTGTCGGGGAGGGGCTTGTTGATCGGGAACGGCTTGATGTTCGGTCCTCTGAGGACTTCAACGTTCGGTGCTTCCTCGGGAGAAGCGGGAGCGGCTACCATGTTGTCGTTTATGATGAACTTTTCGGGCATCACATAGGGCGGCATAGCTCCTATCGTTCTCGGGTCGGTGAGTACGCCGGTTATCGCGGATATCGCTGCGGTCTCGGGTGAAACGAGGTAGATCTGGCCGTCCTTTGTTCCGCTTCTGCCTTCAAAGTTGCGGTTGAAGGTACGGAGCGATACGCCGTGGCTGTTCGGTGACTGGCCCATACCGATGCAGGGTCCGCAAGCACATTCGAGTATTCTCGCGCCCGCGTCGATGAGGTCGGACAGTGCGCCGCACTGAGACATCATATTGAACACCTGCTTTGAGCCGGGCGCTATAGCAAGGCTCACATCGGGGTGAACGGTCTTGCCTTTAAGTATATGTGCGACTTTCAGAAGATCCTGCATAGAGGAGTTCGTGCAGGAGCCGATGCACACCTGATCTATCTTTATCTCGCCGATATCGCCGAGCGACTTTACGTTGTCCGGGCTGTGAGGACATGCTGCAAGCGGTTCGAGAGTCGAGAGGTCGATCTCGACGGTCTTGTCATATACGGCGTCGGGGTCGGCTGCGAGCGGAACATAATCCTCCTCACGTCCCTGAGCTCTGAGGAACTGTCTTGTCGTTTCGTCAGACGGGAATATCGAGGTCGTAGCGCCAAGCTCCGCGCCCATGTTGGTGATAGTTGCTCTTTCCGGAACAGAGAGCGAAAGAACGCCGTCTCCGGTGTATTCCATTACCTTGCCGACGCCGCCCTTTACGGATAGTATCTGTAATACTTTGAGTATAACATCCTTCGCAGATACCCAGTCGTTTAATTTTCCGGTGAGCTTTATGTTCACGATCTCGGGCATTGTGATATAGTATGCGCCGCCGCCCATAGCGACTGCGACATCGAGTCCGCCTGCGCCGCACGCGAACATTCCTATACCGCCGCCGGTCGGGGTGTGGGAGTCGGAGCCGATCAGCGTCTTGCCGGGCTTTCCGAAGCGCTCAAGGTGTACCTGGTGGCAGATGCCGTTTCCGGGGCGCGAGAACCATATACCGTGTTTTTTCGCTACGCTTCCGATGAAGCGGTGGTCGTCCGCGTTCTCGAAGCCGGACTGGAGCGTGTTGTGGTCGATATAAGCGACTGAGCGCTCGGTCTTTACGCGGTCAACGCCCATAGCCTCGAACTGGAGATATGCCATTGTACCGGTGGCGTCCTGCGTGAGAGTCTGATCTATGCGCAGACCTATCTCGGTGCCTTTCTTCATTTCGCCGTCAACGATGTGTTCTTTGATTATTTTCTCGGTAAGTGTAAGTCCCATTTGTTGTCCTCCTGTGTTCTTACTGACAGGCAGTCGCACCGGACAGGTTAGCTGCGGTCAGATATGCCTGTTTTGCGCCGCTTTGAGGCGCATTATACTACACTACATATTGTACTATATATATAGTCTTTTGTCAATATTTTGACAAAAATTTTTTATCCCGGAAATGTTACATTTTGTATAATTTCATACCAATAATTTTTATGAACAAATTCTGCAAACCCTATTGACTAAACGCTTTTTTGGTGCTATAATCATTATGTGGCATTTTGCCGCGTAATGCTTCGGAGGTGAGAACGGTGAGAAAAAGAATGCTGCTGTGTTTTCTGACAGCCGTTATTTTCGTTGTAAGTCCGCTCTCATCCTGTAAGAGCGTCGAAGCAGTCGTGGATAAGACCGGTGAGATCACCACTTCTGCGACACCGGCTGTGGTGACTATACAGAACGGCGATTTCGGCGGGATACCGTTTGATGTGCCTGCCGTGACCGCAGCGACTGCGGCTCCGATACCTGACAGTTACGCCACTGACAGCTCTGATGCGGAAGAAACAACAGGTGAGAGCGAAAACACGCAGTCATTGGAAGATACGACCACATCTGCCGATACCACGGTCATGACTCAGGTTGCAACTACCTCCGCGACAACAATAGCTGCGACTGCGGCAACAACGACCACTGCTTCCACAACGACCACAACAGCGGCGATCACAACTGTTTCTGCCGCAGCAACGACAACTTCTGCAACTACTACAACAGTAACAACTACCACAACGGCTGCGACAACAACTACAGCTGCGACAACGACCACTACAGCCGCTACGGAAGCTTCGCCGGTATCGGGCGGAAACTACACAAAAAACAGCTACTCCGCGCTGAACTACAGCTATGTCAAGGCAATGTGGATCTCATACATAGAGCTCGGGGCGCTTTACGGAAAGGACGAGGTCGGGTTCAGAAGCGGATTTGCAGCAATGCTCGATAAATGCGCATCACTCGGGATAAACACTGTGTATGTCCACGCAAGGGCTTTCTGCGACGTTTATTACTATTCGGAGCTGTTCCCGTTCACAAGACGGCTCAGCGGAACTGTTGGGAAACGCACCGCGTATGATCCTCTGAAAATAATGATAGCGGAAGCACATTCGCGCAACATTTCTTTCCATGCGTGGATAAATCCGCTGCGCCTCGGAAGCGCGGCAGATCTTTCCGCAACACCGACGAGTTATCTTACAGGAAAATGGTACTCGGGAAACGAGAATGGAAAATATGTCGTGAATGTCGGCGGAACATGGTTCCTTAATCCCGCTTATCCGGAAGTCAGAAAGCTTATCGGTGACAATGTGCGCGAGATAGTTTCAAAATATAACGTTGACGGCATACATATAGACGATTACTACTATCCGACAACAGACGCTTCGTTCGACAGTGCGGCGTTCAAGGCGAGCGGCTCCGGAGACCTTGCAGGTTTCCGCAGAGGCAATGTGAATGCAATGGTAAAGGAGATATATACTGCGGCGCACGAGTGCGGTTCCGCGGTGTTCGGAGCTTCTCCCCAGGGCAACAATATCAACAATCTGAATGTGCTCTATGCAGATACGAAAGCGTGGTGCTCAGGAGGATACATCGACTACTTCTGTCCGCAGATATACTACGGATTTGAGAACGGCGCGGTGCCGTTCAAAGCAAACGTTGACGAGTGGCTCGGAATAGTAAAGGGTACCAAAACCAGGCTTTATATAGGACTTGCGGTCTATAAGGCCGGAAATGAGGATAAATGGGCAGGCGCCGGAAAGCATGAGTGGGAGAATACCGACACAATTCTGAAACGTCAGAAGGAGTACGCGGACAGTGCCGGCTGCAGCGGCATTGCACTGTACAGCTACAATTTTATATTTACATCGGGATATAACACACCCGCGATGACTAAGGAGATAGCAAATCTCAAGCCTTTGCTTTTGGGATAAATCATAATTTGTAGGTTTTTCTGGGGGGGCTTTCCGGTCGCCCCCCAGACCCCCTTCGGGTTGCCCGCCGAAAACAGGTGGGGTGTGGGGAGCTCTGCTCCCCACATATAGGAATAGTTCCCCCCTCCCCTTTAGGGGAGGGGCCGGGGGTAGGGCTCTGCAAATTATGATTTATATATATTAGATTCTGAGAGAATAACTTTCATAAAAAGGATAGATCAAATGAAACGTAAACTTACAGCAGTCTTACTGGCTGCGGCGCTCACTGTCTGCGCCTTTGATATGTCGGCTTTTGCCGAAAACGAAGATAATCCGCCGGAAGCTCCGGCAGATACGCAGGCAGCCGATACCAACACCAGCTCCGAAGAGAGCGGAGAATACTCCTATATGTATTCTCTCCCGGAAAATATGAGAGCATCAGTGATAACTCCCGGGATCGATTATTACAAGTCGGGCGATGAATCCGCAGAAGTCCTGACTTCCGAGCTTGAAGATATTTTCGGCGAGTTCGCAGCTATCGGACTGAATACCGTTATCATAAACACGGTAAACGAGGATAAGGCGTATTACAGCCTTGAGATGAACGACACCTCGGTCGATCCGACGCTTGCAGCGGTAAAGTCCGCATACACTCACGGAATATCTCCGTTCGTCGTATTCGATCTGAGCCACGCGCTGTCGGACTGCCGCTCCGGCGCGGACGCCATCGACACATTGGTGTCTAAAACTCACCGCTTTACTATGAAGTACACCTGCGCGGGTGTGATCCTTGATGATTATTATGTCAGGAGAAATGCTCACACCTTCGGCGAGTATATGGAGAACGGCTCCGGCATCGGATATAAGAACTGGCTGTATGATACCGCGGAGCAGTATTTCAGCACCGCTGCCGACATAATACGCAGAACGGACAATACGATAGCTGCGGGATTCATGATAAACGATATGTGGGCTAATTCGTCTTCTCTCGAAGGCGGAAGCGAGACTCAGGACAGCTTTCAGGCATATTTTGACGGATATTCCGACACAAAGAGCTTTATAGAGAAAGGCTATGTGGATTTTGCTCTGCTGCGCACATTCGGCTCGATCACTTCGTACAGACTTCCTTTTGAAAAAGTCACGGGTTGGTGGGGAACGCTTGCCGAGGAGCACAGCATCCCGCTTTATATAGTTCACAGCAACGAATATATCGGTACCGACACCATAGGCTGGGCCGGAGAGGATCAGCTCTTAAAGCAGCTTACCGTCGCTAAGAAGGTGAAGGGATACGCCGGAAGCGTGTTCAATTCATACGCGTCGCTGAAAAAAGACCCGCTCGGGACGACCGATACGCTCAAATCGTTCTACAAAGAAGAAATAAACGAGAAGTCGCTTTTTTCCGATCTGAAAATGACATCGCCGTCAAATCTTGTGTTCACGACTGCGGAAGCTTCGGTCGCGTTCATGGGAAGCTTCGACAGCAATTTCCCGGTATATTTCAACGGTGAGCCCATTAAGCTCAATGACGCCGGAAACTTTTATTTCGAGAAAAAGCTTGCCGACGGACTTAACACTTTCACGATAAAGCATAAGTCAAAGACATATACATACAAGATCACCCGTAAAATAACAGTACTTAAAGGCATCGGTGAGACTATATCCGACGGAAAATCGCTCAAGGTGGACGGCGGCACGAAGATAAAATTCCTCGCAAGAGCATATAAGGGCTCGACCGTTTACGGTACCGTGAACGGCACTAAGGTGCCGATGGCGGAAGTTACTGACGCTGCGGACGAAGAGGATTCAAACTCCACTTATGTCAGATTTGTCGGCACATATACCGTGCCCGACGGTATAATCGGCAAGGAACAGCAGCTCGGAAAGATACATATTTACGGTTCATACGGAGTTTACAGCATGGAGACTGTCGGCGCGTCCGTTACCGTAAACGCGGAGCCCGAGCCTGTGAAGCCTGCCGAACCAGTTACTTTCTTTGAAGCGTCTGCTGAAGGAAGCGGAGAGGTCATTGCCTCACTCGCGTCGCCGCATAAGGCGTCCGAAAAAGTGAAATTTGTAAAGACTAACTCGGACGGCACTATCGTTTATGACGGAAAGACAGCCGACGATATCCCGTCGCCGATATTCTCTCAGCTCCCCGCGGGGACTCTCGAATATTACAAAACTACCTCCGGAAATTACTACATAACCGAGTCCGGCAAGAGAATAGCCGCAAGCGCGTCATCGGTCATTGACGGCAGCGGAATAGAAAAGAACGCTCTTTATGTAAGCTCGGTCGGCACGAAGAACGGAGACAGTTTCATAAAGATGAAGCTTGATCAAAAGACCGGTTTCAATATGCAGCTTATCGGCAACTCATACTTTACATCGTGGGAAGGCGATTATAACTTAAGCAGCTTCAAGGCTACGCATCTTTACATAACATTAGAAAATGTCACAAGTGTGACGTCGCTGCCTTCGTTTGCGAATAACATGGTGTTCAGCTCCGGAAAGTGGGATACCGTGACCGAGGGCAACGGCACGAAATTCAGGCTTATACTTGAACTGCGCCAGCCGGGAGTATATTTCGGACACTGGGCGAAATACGACAGCAACGGCGATCTTGTGCTGTCGTTCAAGGTTCCCGTAAACAATCTGAGCGGACTTACTGTTGTTATTGACCCGGGTCACGGCTACGGAAAGAGCGCGAACCTGTTTGATCCCGGAGCTATAGGTGAGGTCGTTGAGCAGGAAGTTGTGCTTACGATAGCCAAAGAGCTTGAATCTCAGCTCAAAGCGGCGGGTGCGAATGTCGTAAGGCTCAAGACCGAGAGCGGCCTGATAGTTACCAAAGAGCGGCCGATATACGCGCGAGGGTATGGGTGCGATATTTATTTATCGATCCATGCAAATAAGGCTACCGGAACCGCGAGAGGCGTTGAAGTGTATTACTTTACGTCATACTCTCAGCCGCTTGCGGCAAATATTTCGGCAGCGATAGCAAAGTATTATAAGGCCAACGTTTACTCCGACGGAGCGGACAAGAACCGAGGTGCAAAATACAGCTATTATCATGTAACGCTGCAGCAGGATTTCCCGTCCGTGCTTGTGGAAACAGGATTTGTCGATAACATAGAGGACGCTATGGCGCTTGCATCACCGACGCATGTCAAAGGGATCGCAGCGGCTATAGTGAGCGGGATAAAGAGTTATATCTCACGCAGCAGTATTTCCTACGCGTCCGACGGATATTCCGCATCAAACGGATCGTCTGAGCAGACATCTGCCGAAACAACGACTACCACGACGACAGCGGCAACGACTCCGGAGACCGAGCCTTCGGAGACTTCTGCTGAAAGCGAAGAGACTTCTTCCGAAACATCCGAAGAAACCACATCAGCGCCGTCTTCGGAAGAAACTACTACGAGCACATCTTCGGACTGGAAAGACCCGCAGGATCCCGGCGCATGGGATACGACATCTCCCGCGACCTGAGAAAAAACGCTACGCTTGAGATTTGGGCTCTTTCTGTCGGTGTCGGCCATGACCGCTTAATAGCGCGCATCAATGCATGTCTTTTGGCGGTCGATCGTTGCATCGTGCAACGACCCTCTGGCTCCTTCGTCGCCATCTCCCGCATTCGGGGAGACACCCAAACCCCGCTGTTTTTCGTACGCGACGCAGCATGATGCTGCGGTAGCTGATGCCAGAAGAGCGCATGGATGCGCGTATATAAGCATCAGCGAAAAGTAAGTGCAAAAGCGACTCGTTTCGCAAATTATATAACAAGTTACTACTTTTTGACAAACAGAATCGCCCGCATCTGAACAGCTTTCAGATGCGGGCGATTGCTATTTCTGAAAGAGTGTGATCTTCAGGCTTTCACCTCGGTATAATAGAATACCGCGAGCTGTGTGCGGTCTCTGAGCGAGAGCTTTTCGAGCAGAGTGCTTATATAATTTCTGACAGTTCCTTCTCCGAGAAAGAGCTTTGCGGCGATCTCCTTGTTTGAAAGGCCTTCCGCAACGAGTTCAATTATCTCGCGCTCTTTATCCGTTATACCGTGAGCAGCAAAATCGAACGATTCCTTTGGCTTCATCAGATCGGGCAGCTTTCCGATCACCTTGTCTCCGAACACGCTCTGCCCGCGCATTACAGCTTCGAGCGAGGGCGCGATCACTTCGAAATCCTGTTTCAGGATATATCCCTTGGCTCCAATACTGAGCGCGTTCAATATGTATTCGTCATCGGAGAAGGTAGTCAGATATAATATCTTCGTGTCCGGGAACTCTTTGAGTATCGCACGTCCGGCGTCTATTCCGCTCATGCCCTCCATGCGGATATCCATAAGAATAACATCCGGTCTGTGCCGGCGGAAAAGCTCTATAGCCTCAGCTCCGCTGCTTCCGACCTCAAGCACGTTTATCTGTCCTGTGCTTTCAAGTATCGTTTTAAGTGACAGAGCTACAAGCCTGTCATCGTCTATAACTACTATATTCATAGTTTACTGCTCCTTTGGTATCGTCATGAATATACGGAATCCCTTTTCGGTGTGCGTGAAGGTTATCCTGCCTCCGACACTTGAAGCCCGATCCTCCATGTTTTTGAGGCCTATGCCATGAGAGCTTCCGTCATTGTGTGCGGCGCTGCTTCCGTTGTCCTCGATAAGCAGCTGATAGAACGCCGGGTGTTCGAGGAATACTATATTTATCCTGTCGCCGTCGGAATGTTTAACACAGTTTGAAACGCCTTCCCTGACTATACCGGCAACACAGAGCTTTACATTTCCGGGGATATTCCCGCCCGCACTGTAATTCAGCGTGATGTCAAACCGGCTGTCCACTGCGGCAATTATCTCTTCTATCGTCTTTTTAAGATCTATTGAATCGTCGTGAAGATCGTGAACGCTCGTCCGTATGCTGGACATTGCGCCGTCAAGCGTGTTTTTAAGATCATTAAGCGGCTCTTTCAGCTTTTCGTCCTTGTTGATTATCTGGAGCGCGCCTGTCTGCAGTATCGAGCGTGTTAGCATGTGACCTACGTTGTCATGTATCTCACGCGCAATGCGGTTTCGCTCCTTGAGAGTGGCGAGATGGACTTCGTTGTCCTGCGCCTCCGCGAGCCTTATGTTCTGCCCCGCAAGCTGCATATTCTTCTCAGTGACCTCGTCGCGCAGGGATTTGAGATTTCCCACCGTCGCTTCGAGTGCGGAAATTCTGAGATACATTATAAGCGCGACCGCCATTCCCACAAGTGCAGCTATGAACTGCTCAGTGCGCAGCTGACCTACTTCGCCGAGGACAGTCACAGCCGGCAGCGCCAGCCACCACTTCTTCTCATACAGCGCGTCGAGGAATATCAGAGGGAAAGCGCAGAAGAACAAGGGAAACAGACCGGATACCACGGCACAGCCCGCGATCATGACCCACGCGGCGCGTCTCCCGGAAAAAAGCTGTATGAGTGCGGAAACAGACACCGAAGCGAGCAGCGCCGCTACGGGTCCTATATAATCTCCGGACAGCACAAAAGCGAGCACACATATCATCAGTACTGCGCTTTTATCTATCAGTCGTTCCATTTTCTCACTTCCTCACTGAGAAGATTATAGCATAAAAGCACGCAAAATGCAAGTTATACCCGATCTGCAAAAGATAAAACCCGCTTGTGTGTTCCTGCTTCCGGCGGAAGACACACGAAATAATGATCACAACTTCGGATATGACATTTGTCACATCATCTTGTGACAGAATACACTGTACTTTGCGCTTCTCCTGCGCTATAATAAAAGCAGAAAAAACAAATGGAGGAAAACTGAAATGAAAAACAGCGTTGTAAAAATAGACAATCTCGTGAAGCGCTACGGCGACCTCACAGCCCTCGATCATTTAAGTCTTGATATCGCGGAAGGCGAGGTCTTCGGACTTCTCGGCCCTAACGGTTCCGGAAAAACGACCACCATAAACTGTCTGCTGTCGCTTCTCACATACGACAAGGGAGATATAGAACTGTTCGGTAAGAAAATGTCTCCCACCGCATACAACATCAAAAAAGAGATCGGCGTTATAATGCAGAACGTTGCGGTGTTCGACGAGCTCACAGTGTATGAGAACATAGATTATTTCTGCGGCCTTTACATAAATGATAAAGCGCAGAGAAAACAGTATGTCGATGAAGCGGTGAAATTCGTGGGACTTGAAGAATTTCTGAAATCCCGTCCGAAAAAGCTTTCCGGCGGTCTTCTGAGACGACTCAATATAGCGTGCGGGATAGCTCACAAGCCGAAGCTCATAATCCTGGACGAACCCACCGTGGCAGTCGATCCGCAGAGCAGAAACAAGATACTCGAAGGAATAGAGCAGCTCAACCGCGAAGGCGCAACAGTCATCTACACATCACACTATATGGAAGAGGTCGAGCAGATCTGCACACGCATCGCGATAATGGACAAGGGCAAAAAAATCGCCGAAGGCACAAAGGACGAGTTAAAGCGCATGATACGGAATACCGAGACTATGAATATTGAGATAATCGATCTTCCGGACGAGGTAAGATCGAAGATATCCGTTCTGCCTCATGTGTATAACACAGAATATGACGGCTCGAAGCTCACGGTTTACTGCTCCGGTGGGAAGCACAACCTGACCCGCGTTCTCGGAGTACTGCAGGAGCACGAGCTTGGATTCGGAAGAGTTTATTCCGAGCTCCCCACGCTCAACGATGTGTTCCTTGAAATAACCGGCAAGGCGCTGCGCGACAAGGAGGACTGAAAATGTTTTTTCACAATCTAAAATATGAACTTCTGATCAATCTGCGTGCACCGGCGCTTATAGCATGGCTGATGATATTCCCGATTTTTCTCGGAACGGTCTTCAAAATCGGATTTGGTTCGATATATGAAACGGTCGATTCTTTCGGCTCGATACCGACAGCGGTCGTTGAAACCAAAGAAAACGAGATATTCCGCAGCGTCGTAGAATCTGTGTCAGAGGGTGACAATAAACTTCTCGACGTGACTTTCACAGATGAGGAGAACGCTCTCAGAATGCTGAAAGACGGAGATGTAAAGGGAATAATCTATTCCGGCGACAAAGTAACGCTCACAGTGGTCGGAAAAGGCATACAGGAAACGATAATAAAGTCATTTATAGAGCAGTACAACGTTTATGCTGATATAATAACGGACGCAGTAAGGAACGACCCGGCACGCGCTCAGGATGTTATCGCGGCGCTTTCAGCCGATATGACAGCCTGCAGGGAGGTGCCGCTCACACAGGGTGACCCCGATCATTATGCTCAGTATTTCTACAATCTTATCGCAATGGTCGCAATATTCGGCTCGGTCACCGGACTGCATATAACCGAAACCAACCAGGCGAATATGTCGGCACTCGGTGCAAGACGAAACTGCTCGCCGACCCCGAAGTCTGCAAGTCTCACGGCTGCTCTGGCCGGAAGCTTCATAGCTCAGGCGGTATGTATGACGATATGTGTGACTTTTATCCAGTTCGCACTGAAGATAGATTTCGGCGAGCGGCTCCCGCTCGTATATGCGGCGGCAATAATCGGCGGCTGCCTCGGCGTGACTATGGGATTCTTCATCGGCTCGATAGGAAGGCTTTCCTCGGAAGTCAAGAACGGCATAGCAATGACGGTATCAATGCTGTGCTGCTTCTTGAGCGGACTCATGGTAGGAAACATAAAAGGCTTGCTCGCTGAAAAAATACCGTGGTTCAACAATGTTAACCCCGTGGCGATAATCTCGGACTGCTTCTACTGCCTTAACATCTATAGCGACTTTGACCGCTTCAGTTTCAAGATGATATCAATGGCTGTCTATATAGTCGTTTTCACATCACTCGGTATTATTCTTTCAAGGGGGAAGAAATATGCAAGTATTTAACGCTTTCTTCAAAGTACTCAGAAGCAAGCTGGGTCTTGCTCTGATATATATACCGGTATTCATTGCTATGACGATCGGACTGACCTTCGCCGATAACGGCGGCGGAGTATTTGAACAGGAAAGACTGAACGTCTGCATATTCGACGAGGACGCAACGCCGTTAAGCTCCGCGCTCTGCGACTTCATAGGAAAAAGGAACGACCTTGTACCGCTTGAAAATGACCGCGATGTTATCATTGACGCTCTCTATTACGGATGTGTGGATTATGTTCTGACGATAAAGTCCGGATATGCGGATAAGCTCTCTGTGGGCAAAACAGATGAACTATATGAGAGTATGCGTATGCATGACACATACTCTACCGTTTACATGACCCAAATGCTGAATGAATACGCGAATACAGTTTCGGCTTACATAGCAGGCGGCAACGACGCTATTACCGCTGCCGGCAAAGCCGGAGAAGCTATGCTGAAAGACGCAGAGGTAAATACCGCGAAATTCGATGATAACAGCGGTGCGGTATTGACATCGACAGCAGCGTTATATTTCAGATTCCTTGTTTATGCGCTTATCGGACTCACCATGAGCACGCTTTGCCCCGTGCTTCTTGCAATGAGCAGGAAGGATATCCGCTACCGCACGAACTGCTCCGGCATACGTCCCAATTCCTACACACTGCAGATACTTGCGGGATGCGTGATATATATAATCGCGATATGGGCGGTATTCGTAGCCATAGGAGCCGTCATGAACGGCGGTGTGTTTGAGGGTGCACAGTGGATCGCGGTGCTCAACAGCTTCGTATTCATGCTCTTTACAACGATGCTGACGATATTCGTTTCGAGCTTCGATCCGAGCATAAATATCATCAACATCATAACTCAGGTGATCTCCATAGGAATGTGCTTCTTAAGCGGCGTATTCATCGACCAGTCGATGCTCGGCGAAGGCGTTCTCTCAGCGGCAAGATTCCTGCCCGCCTACTGGTACATCAGGGTGAACCGTATGCTTGAAGGCTCCGAACCTTTCGACCAGAACACGCTGGTGCTCTCAATAGCTATAGAACTTGGATTCGCAGTAGTTCTGGCATTTATGACGCTGCTTATCCGCAGAGTAAGATACGGCGGCATGACAGTACACAAAGCACAGACGTCGGCTGCCTGCATTACAGAATGAATATCAGCGATTATGCTGTTCTCCGCTTTCAGCGGAGAACAGCATAATTCTTCTATATGGACTTCTGGATCATAAGGAAAACAGCAGGTGAAGCTTTATCCGGAGTTTCCCGGAGCTCATGCTTTCATTAACGGCAGTACCGGTGACAAAAAGATGTAATATTTCAAAGAAAAAATTTTTCGTAAAAGTATTGACAAAATTTTTAAAATGTGATATTATTAATAGGCATTCTGAAACAGATATGCGGGTGTAGTTCAATGGTAGAATGTCAGCCTTCCAAGCTGAACACGTGGGTTCGATTCCCATCACCCGCTCCATATTTCATCGGGCTGCTGCCCGTTATATTTATCTATGCGCCATTAGCTCAGCTGGATAGAGCAACCGCCTTCTAAGCGGTAGGTCGAAGGTTCGAATCCTTCATGGCGTGCCACCGGCGACGGCCGGAGCGACTCCCGTCTCGGGTTTTCCGGGGCGGGGTATTTTTCTGCCTCGCAGTCCGGAGAATGTACTTTTGGTAACGTAATCACAGCGGCGAACAGAGCCTCTGCAGGGTATATCTCTGCGGAGGCTCTTTTACTTCAAAGAAAACATCTGCTTGAACAGACTTATTATCCCTAAATGGATTGATTTTATAACCAAAATATTGTATAATGTATTCAGAAGTATTTATGCCCGATCTGAAAGGAGAAAGTTATGGCGTTCATTTGTCCGAACTGCGGCGCGGTGCTCGGAAGCAGCACGGGAAACTGCCCGAACTGTGGAGCATCTCTCGTCGCTAACAATTATTATACCCAGCCGAACTATGTAAACGAAGCGCCTGTGCAGCTCACAAAACCGATCCCGCCGGGTGTATCTATGAACCGGAACGGCGAGTATCAATGGACCGGAGAGTGCTCTGCATGGAAATGCACCGCTTTTTTTCGTATAATACATATCGTCTGCGCCGTTTTTGCTGTACTGCTTTGTGTTCTGATAGGAGCGATAGAAGGTTTTGAATCGGTCGGAACGGTAGTTCTGTACTGGGCAATAGCTCTCGCTATACTCGGCGTCATAGATTTTTTCATATGTTTTATATGGGTAGCAAGGAGAGCGTTCAGGTATAAGGCTTTATATACGATCGGAGTCGATAGGATATACTCGTCCGAGATCGAATCAGAGGGAAAAAATGCCGGTATGGTATTGCTCCAGCTGGCAGCCGATCTTGCTGCGCGCGGTGAGTCGGAGATAGGATACAGCATAAGTGTTGATTACGGAAAGATCAGGGAGATCGTTCCGGACAGCAGCAGGACTATGATAAGGATAAAAGCCGGAGCTCCGGGCAAATTCGTGATAACCACACCTGAGCAGTTCGATTTTGTTGTTCAGAAGATACAGGAAAAACTGATGTTTGCAAAAAGAGCATGAATGAACCGTGCCTTTCCCGCGATAAGGGAGGGGCACGATTTTTATTGATCTTTTGCGATAATACTATTTTGTTTCAGAATACAGACAAGATTATTTTCAGCTCTCCCCCCTAAGGGGAGAGAAATAAATCTATATAGATATAAAATTAGCATAAGCTATTGACAAAATGATTTTTATGGTGTATAATCAAGATAATTAAACGCGTTTAATTAATGGAGATATAAAAATTATGAAGCGTGATCTTGAAAAAACCAGAGCGGCACTGATAGAAGCTGCCGAAAAGCTTATGAGTGCGTGTGACGATCCCGATGAAGTCACCGCCCGTGCGATAACGCGCGAAGCAGGCGTTAATCTTGCAATGATAAACTACTGCTTCGGTTCGAGGGAAGAGCTGCTGTTTGAGGTGTTTTCTGAAATACATCGGAATGCGCTCGTGATATATCCCGGCTTCGTCGATATACTGAACAGCAGTCTTCCACCTAAGGGAAAGCTTGTAGAAGCACACTTCCATACGATGAAGCTGATGCTTGATAATTTCAAATACTGCAAGGCTCTGACGAAATATATCCTCATTACGCGTAAGATCGGCGGCGACCGCATGAGCCTTCAGTTTATACAGCAGCATTTCGGCGGCAGAAAGACAGAAGGTGAATGCCGGCTTATCGCGTTTGAGCTTTCGGGTCTGCACGAGCTCGCAGTGCTGCGGTATGAGGAGATAAAGACTCTCTGTGGCATTGATCTTATGAATGACGACGAGCTCAGAGAATACGTTTGCGGCAATATCGAAAGAATGTTAGGAGATTGAGTATGTTTATCACGGAACTCAGAAAAGCGGCAGGAACCGGGGCCGATATAGGCGGAAAGGCCGAGAGCCTCGGAAGAATGCTCCGAATGGGACTTCCTGTCCCGTCGGGATATGTCATTTCTGTGGAAGCTTTTGCGGACGGCAGACTAAAAAGCGATGCCGCGGCGGAGCTTACACAGCTTGTAAAAAAGCTGTCTGCGGGACATCATACATACGCGGTGAGATCGTCGGCTGTCGGCGAGGACGGAGCCGAGAATTCCTTTGCCGGCGCTTACGAGACTGTTCTTGACGTAAAGCCCGCGGATATCGAAAAAGCAGTTCTTACCGTTGCATCGTCCGCGCAGAATGAAAGAGTCGGCGTTTATGCAAAAGAACGCGGAACGCAGGCCGGCGGAACTGCCGTGGTGATACAGCGGTATGTTGCGCCGGAATATGCGGGCGTGCTTTTCACGGTCGATCCCATAAGCGGCAGCAGAGGGAAAATGGCCGGAAGTTTTGTCAGAGGCGCAGGCGAGAAGCTTGTCTCCGGCGAGGGCATGGACGGAGAGTTTGTGATAGATGCCGTCAGATATTCCTGCAGCGGCAGCGATGACATCGTACCTTACGCCAAAAAGCTTTTCAGATATGCCGGAAAGCTTGCCTCGGACGGGATCCCGAAGGATATAGAATGGGCTGTTTCCGGCGGTCGTGTATATATTTTGCAGTCAAGACCGATCACCACGCTTTTCCGGAACAACTATGATGAGTTTGATATAAACGAATCTCTCTGCGGAGAACTCCTGCTGTCGAAAACAAACGTCGGTGAGATATTCCTGCGCCCCGTATCACCGGTGACGTTCGGAATGGTTAACATGATCTCCTCGGTAATAGGAATACCGCTTATCGCGAACGTGTGCGGTCAGCTTTATCTCAATATCAGCGGATTATGCTCTGTGATAATGTCTTTCGGAGTAAAGAAGGAAAAGGCGTTCGGTATCATAAGAGAGCTTGCGGGCGGCATACCCGACACTGAGATACCGGTTTATCGCTATGACAAAAAGATACTGCGAAAAGCGATAGGCAATATCATCAAAGGCTCATTCGGGAAAAAGCCGAAAAAATATAAACCCAAAAATCTCAAAGGCCGTTTCACCGGAATAAGTCTTGAGATCATCGATATGATAAGAAAAGCGGAAAGCAGGGAAGAGCTTCTCGGCGTCTGGAACAATGAATGTGAGCTGTTTATGAGCGGTTCGCTGTCTGCGATAATGGCGGGACTTGATGTGAGATCGCTCTTCAAAACGAGAGAAAAGCTCGAAAAGATATGCGGCACGGAGCTTGCGGACAGGCTGATGTCGGACTGCTCGGACAGCGGCAATATCGAGAGCTTAGGCCCTTTGCTCGGAATTGCCGACGTTATCGCGGGGAAAATGACGCGTGAGGAATATACCGTGAAATACGGCCATCGCGACGCGGACGAAATGGAGCTTTGCCTACCGTTTCCTTACGAGGACAGAAACTTTCCCGATAACGTGATAGAGGATTATAAGAGATCGGGAGTGGACGCTTACGCTATGAAAGCCGCGCAGGAAAAACGCCGTGAAGCTGCGGTGAATGAATTTGCGGAAAAATACCCGTCGCAGCGTTCAAAGCTTGACCGTATGCTGAAAAAGTACTCCGCAGCGGTCTCGGGCAGAGAGGTCATACGAAGCGATGCGCTCAGGCTGTTCTGTGTGATACGCGAATATCTTCTCAGAGCGGGCGCGCTCACAGGGCTCGGGGATGATATTTTCATGCTGTATATCGACGAGGTGAAGGCTCTGCTTTCGGGCGACGAAAAGTGTATAGGAAAAATACCCGCAAGGCGTGAAAACTATGAAAAGCAGATGGCGATGCCTAATTTCCCGAGCATGATATGCGGAAGATTTACTCTTGACGAATGGCAGGCAGCAGGAAGTCCCGGCGGATATTACCGCTTCGGCGAGACCGCAGCGCAGACAGATGAGAATGTGATAAACGGCGTTGCGGGCTCGGCAGGTCAGTGTGAGGGCATTGCGAGAGTGCTTAAAAATATCGATGATGTTGATACTATCGAACAGGGAGATATCCTTGTTGTGCCGGCTGCGAATATCGGCTGGGTAAGGGTGTTCCCTAAAATCTCCGCGCTCGTTACAGATGTGGGAGCTCCGCTCTCGCACGCTGTCATAGTTGCGCGAGAGCTTGGCATTCCCGCGGCTGTGAGCTGCCAGAGCGCTTCTTCACAGATAAAGACAGGCGACAGAATACGCGTTGACGGTACTCTCGGAAAGGTATATCTCATAGATAATGAGGCTGACAATGGAACGTGAAAAAAAACATGAAAGAATAATGCTTATCGCGGGGATAGCGCTTGCGCTTGTGTCTGCTGCGGGGGTTGCCGCGGGAACGGCGCTCGACATGGATTTGGCGCGGGCGGTATATTCCCCGGACAGCGTTTTCTGGAGAATATTTACAATTGCCGGAATGTATCCGTTCATGGCTCTCTGGGTGCTGTATATGGGTGTTATATGCCGTCAGGTAAGGAACTCGCGGCTTTCAGAAGGCCAAAAGACCGTATGGACTGCCGTGTGCGGATATCTCGGGCTTTCGACGAGTGTGGTATGCTCGTGGGCAATGTTCGCGGTAGATACTATCGGCGGCGTACTGCCTGAGACGATAAACAATCTGCCGGTGATCGCCGCGGGAGCTCTTGTAGGCGTATATCCGCTGTTCTTTGTAGGGCTTTTCACATCAAAGAAAGAGTACGATGCAAGGCTTCTGAAACGGCTCATTGTACTATGCGTGATAATGCTTGCGGCGCTTATGATGCTTGAGCTGATAAAGCTTCTGTTCTGCCGGCCGCGGTACAGGCTTCTGATACAGGAGATCGCCGGGATCGAATTTCAGACCTGGTATCTGCCGTTTTCGGGTTCGGCAGATCTTATAACCGGGTTCGGGCTGGACTGGAACGATTTCCGCTCTTTTCCGAGCGGTCATGTTCTGCAGTGCATGGCACTGATATTTGCGCTTCCGCCGCTTGCGGAGATATACAGATGTCTGAAAGGCAGACAGATATTGCTGTTCGCCGCGGGAGCAGTTTTTGCGGTGCTTGTTGGGATATCAAGAATGGTCATGGGCGCGCATTTTCTGAGCGATGTTTCCGCCGGAGCTCTGCTTGCTCTGATATTCGGCCTGGTCGAGCTTTGTATCCTGAAAACGGAGCGGCTGAAGCAGACATAATAGGTTCGATAAAAAATAAAGAGGCATCCTGAGTGCTTACGCACATGGGATGCCTTATTGCGTCAGAATTGTTTTTGAAAACATATTATTGTGAAGCTGAAAAAAAGAGGGCGAGGGGGCTTTGCCCCCTCAGAAAAAGAAAATCTCCTCCCTTTGGGAGGAGGCAGGGGGTGGGCAAAAAACAGTTTTATTGATAAACAACGACATCATGCGTGCTTGTGCGCATGATGTCTTGTTTTGGGTGTTATACGACACGAATAATTGCTCAGACAATGTTCAGCAGTCTTACAAATCCTGTGACCTTGAAGATATCCATAACGTCTTCGTTCACGTTTCTGATAGTCATAGTTCCCTGAGCCTTCATCAACTTCTGCATCTGCAGCAGTACGCGCAGACCTGCTGACGAGATGTATTCGAGCTGTTCAAGATCAAAAGTGAGGTCGGTGACGCCCTCTACCTCTTTCAGCAGTTTTTCTTCGATCTCAGCTATATTCATAGAATCGACTTCACCGATCAGTCTGACAGTCATTGCCTTGCCGTCGTTTATTTTCTCAAATTCCATTATTCAACTCTCCTTCTCTTATCAGTTAGTCTGCACATCAATGATTTTTTCCATAGTGAATATGTTCTGGCCGTCAGTGTACTCATATCTGACGTCGTCCATAGTTTCTTTTACAAGGAAGATCCCGAGACCGCCTATCGGTGTATCGTCAAGGTCAAGCCCGATATCGGGGTCTTCCTTGGCGAGCGGGTCATAGGGCTTTCCGCTGTCAATGAACGATATTATCGCACGAAGCGGGGGACTGCCTCCGGGCGAGCCTGACGAGTCGAACGTTATGCGTGCCTGTCCGACCGCGGGTGTGTAGGCATAGTTGACTATGTTTATATATATTTCCTCTACACAAAGTTTTATTTGTCTTATGACCTTTTTAGAAGCGCCGCATTCGGTAAGCGCTTCCTGCAGGAAGGTAAAAACTGCGGCTAAATTTTCACGTGTAGCATCAAGAGTTATTTCCCGCATCTTATCGACCACCTTTCCATACTACACTCATTATCGTAACATCGTCGAACGGGTCGTTTTCAGGCTGATATGCCTCGACCTCGTGCTTTAGATCTGTAACTATCTGTTCCGGAGTTCTACCCTCACTGCGTTCAAGTGAATTTATGAGCCTGTCCATGCCGAAGCGTGATCCGTCCGGTGATTTTGCGTCCGTCACTCCGTCGGTATAAAGGAACAGATTTCCGTCTTTTTCAAGCTGTAAAGTTTCTACCAGAAATTCTACGTTTTCCGCTGCTGCGAGCGGCGGGCAGTTTTCTTTTTCTATTACACTGACAGGTTTGCCTCTTGCTCCGATTATCGGATATTCATGACCGGCGTTTACATATTTGACAATGCCTGTCCTGAGATCGAGGATCCCGAGCCATACGGTTATGAATAATTCTGCGCCGTTATTCTTGCAGAGAATATTGTTCACGTCGTACAGTATATCTGCAGGATCTCCGCCGAGCATCACCTTGTCTCGTATTATCGTTTTTGAGACTATGCTGAACAGTGCGGCGGGCACGCCCTTTCCGGAGACATCTGCCATGACGAGCGCGATATGATCGTCGTCAACAAAGAAGAAGTCGTAGAAGTCTCCGCCGACCTCTTTTGCAGGAGTCATAGCCGCGAAAAGTTCAACACTGTCGTTTTCGGGAAAATCATTCGGCAGCATCTCGGCCTGTATCTTTGCCGCTACACTCAGATCCGCCGCCATGTGTTCGGTCCTGTTTTCGAGATCGTTTATCTGCTTGTTCACAACGTGCAGGCTCTTCCTGTATTTCTGAGTAAACCAGACCAGTACAGCGCCCGCGACGACAAGCGACGCCGATATGACTATAACGGTGGTCATCATAAACGAGAAGACCTGTGCGTCATACCACTCTTTGCTGAAATCGACCGCAACTATTCGCGCGACTTTCCCTTCTGAGTCGAAAACGGGACTGTATGCGCTGTAGAACCAGCCCCACGCATCCTGATAAGCGTTGAGCGAGGCTGTGGGAGTGCCTTTGCTTGCCTTATAGAGCGCTTCGGTATATGCAACGGGAGTGCCGTAATCGTCGGCGTCTTCTATTGTCGGGTCGAGTCCGAAAACGAAATTTTTATCTCCCAGATCCTGTACAAGGTATATGTATGACATTCCCATACTGTACTGGAAGCCGGACAGCGTCTTCATAACTGACTCGTATTCGGGTGTGCCCTTATCTTCGTTAGTCACTGTATTCAGCGTATCGCCGTCGAGCATAGCTGCGGCAGTGTTGGCAATATCCAGCATCCACGAGCTTATCAGCGATTTGATCGCTCCGTCTGCCAGATTAGCCAAAACAAGACCGAGAGTCGCATTGACAAATACAAGAAATGCCCCTGCGATCACGAGATATTTAGTAGTCAGTACAAAACCTTTTTTTGATTTCATATCGGATTCCTCTTGTTCAGGCTAAACAATGCCTTTAATAACGGTATCACAGGCTGAAACGTTTTTCCGGTCTGTCGGTATGACCGGAAAACACACGGAAATACGGCCGGCGTTTATGTTAAGCGTTTATAACTGCGTTGATTCTGCATTACGCCAATAATATACAAATACACATACTATATTATAGCAGAATTTGGGCATTTTGTCAATGCTTTTTCTTGGATATGCTTCCGAAATTGTTATTTTTTTACGAGACGGGAGTCGCCGCTGTTTCAGACGAACAGTTTGGTTTTACTGTTGTAAGATACTGCAAAATAATTTCTAATGAATAGTGAATAATATTTAATGATTAATACTTTAGATTTTCAGGTAAAACAAAACCCTCCGATAAGCAGTTGCTTTCGGAGGGCTGTGTCGGCGTGGCCGTCGCCACTGGAGCTGATACCCAGATTCGAACTGGGGACCTCATCCTTACCAAGGATGTGCTCTGCCTACTGAGCCATATCAGCTTGTTACAGATACATATTATATCATAACACAGGAAGTTTGTCAAGCTTTTTTTGAAAAAACAGCCCGAAAAATAAATCTCCCCGACAGAGCCGGGGAGATCATGTTTGAATAATATATCAAAGTCCGCAGAGAGCCTTTGTGTCTCTTGCTATAAGAAGCTCTTCGTTTGTGGGTATTACCCAAACTTCCGTTTTGCTGTCGGGAGTCGAGATCTTGCAGAGCTTTCCATGGATAGTTGCGTTGAGTTCCTCGTCGATCTTTATTCCGAAGTAGCTCATATCGCGGCATACATCGCGTCTTACCAAATCAGCGTTCTCGCCGATACCGCCGGTGAAGATGACTGCATCGAGGCCGTTCATTGCCGCTGTATAAGCGCCGATGTACTTCTTGATGCCGTATCTCAGGATATCGCCGGCGAGGATAGCTCTCTTGTTGCCCTTCTGTGCAGCGTCCTCAACGTCTCTGTTGTCGCTGGAGATGCCGGAAACTCCGAGAAATCCGGACTTCTTGTTCAGATATTCGGCCATTTCGGGAGCCGAAAGTCCGAGCTTGTCGGCAACGAATGTTACAGCGGACGGGTCAACACAGCCCGAGCGTGTTCCCATAAGCACACCGTCGAGGGGAGTGAATCCCATGGATGTATCAACGGATTTTCCGCCGTCAACGGCAGTTATCGAAGAGCCGTTTCCGAGGTGGCAGGAAACTATCTTGAGATCCTTGAGGTCCTTGCCGGTCTCAAGAGCGTACTTCATAGTAACGAAGCGGTGTGATGTTCCGTGGAAGCCGTACTTTCTTACAGCGTACTTCTCGTAAACTTCATAAGGCATACCGAACATATAAGCCTTTTCGGGCATTGTCTGGTGGAACGCTGTATCGAATATTACAGCTTGGGGAACGGAAGCCGGAACTACCTTCTTGCAGGCTCTCAGAGCGAGAGCGTGGCCGTGGTTGTGAACGGGAGCAAGCTCGCGGAGATCATCGATCTTGTCTATGACTTCATCGGTAACGAGTACAGACTTAGGGAATACTTCCGCGCCCTGTACTATTCTGTGTCCGACAGCGGCGATCTCGGACATGCTTCCGATAACAGCAGCGTCGCCTGTTGTGAGGACCTCAACTACCTTTTCAAATGCCTCTGTATGAGTAGGGAATTCGCAGTCGGATTCGTATGTTCTGCCGTCGTGAGTGGTATGCTTGATATGACCGCCTATACCTATTCTTTCACAGTTACCCTTTGCGATCACCTTTTCGTCTGTCATCTCGATCAGCTGATATTTCAGCGACGAGCTTCCTGCGTTGATTACGAGAATGTTCATTTTCATATATCCTTTCAATTATTTCTGAGCCGTCAAGCGGCAAATATTACCCATTAATTTTACACTATTCCGTCAAAAAAATCAACCCTTTTTGATAATTATTTTGCAAAACAAGGGCGGTTATGGAAAAGATATGAAAAAAACACAAATTTGCACTTGATTTTATCGGCAGAATGTGATAATATATATCATATATAGGTTATATATTTCCCTGACTTTTTATACCGATAACGGATCGGTGATCTCTATAAATTCTATTGTAAAAGGCGCAATATGAAAAAAATATTCAAATCAACATTATTTGTCATAGCATCTGTCGCAGTATCCGCGGTGTATCTGACCATATCTTTGTTTATCTTCAGCCGGAGCACGAACAATCTTATAGATACATCGACAAAGACATATCTGTCCGAAAACGTAAAGGCTATGGCGGCAATATTCAACACAAAGCTTGAAGACCAGCTCGTCATGCTCGAATCTCAGGTGCGTTATTATCAGGATATCGACCTTTCGGATTACAACAGTATGAAAGAAAGGATACTTACCACAAAGGGCATCGGTGCTTTCAAGAATATCGGCGTGGCGAACGCAACAGGCGCTACCGTTAATCAGAAGGGCAAATCCTCGGGCAACATAATGCTCTCTGATTATTTCAAGGAAGCTATGACCGGTGTCAGCTCCGTGTCGGAAAATACATCTATTGACGAGAACGGCGATGAGGTGCTTTGTCTTGCTGTCCCGATAATGCAGAACGGCAAAGCTGTCGGCGTTGTTTACGGAACATTCACCAAAGACATGCTCAACAGGCTTGTTGAGACGGTAAGCTTCGGCGAATCGAGCGCGAACGTTCTTTATGATGACAGCGGCGCAATAATAGCACACACGACGGATAATGAATACCTCGACGGGAATGATGTGAATTTCTACGACCTTGTCGGCAGAAGGCCGGAGACAAGCGACGATAACATCTTTCCTTACGACGACGAGGGCAGGCAAATGCTCGCGGCGGAATGCCCTATAGGCCTTCATGGCTGGCATTTCGCGACGCTCATAAATGCGTCGATGATAACCGATGTCAGCGATACGATCGGAAGATATGTCATTTATATCATCATAACGATCACAATAGTGTTCGCGCTGCTTCTCACTTCGATACTAACGCTTATGAGGAATCTTTCGAAGATCAAGAGAGAATCTGCACGCATAAGCGCGGAGCTTGGAGTAGCGACAAGGATCCAGGCGGATATGCTGCCTACCGATTTCCCGGAAGAGGACGACATCAAGCTCTATGCTACAATGACGCCGGCTAAGGAAGTCGGCGGAGATTTCTACGATTTCTTCTATACCGACAAAGATCATATAGCTATGGTCATGGCAGACGTTGCGGGAAAAGGCGTTCCTGCCGCTCTGTTCATGGTAGTTGCGAAGGTCGTTATACGAAATCAGGTAATGGCCGGCGGTTCTCCGGCGGATATACTCTTCCTGGTAAATAATATCCTGTGCAGGAACAACCCCGGCGGATTGTTCGTTACAGTGTGGCTGGGAATTCTTGACATCAATACCGGTGTGATCGAATATGTCAACGCTGGCCATGAGTATCCGGTCATCGGACGGGCAGGAAAAGGATTTGAAGTCAAGGAAGATGAGAACTGTCCTCCGCTCGCCGCAATGGAAGATATGGAATTTGTAAATGAGAGTGTGACTCTCGGAGCCGGCGACAGCCTGTTCCTCTATACAGACGGTGTGCCGGAAGCAAAGAATGCGGGCGGCGCGCGCTTCGGAATGGACGCGCTGATAAAAGGGCTGGACGAGGATCTCGGAAAGTCGGCTGCCGATCTTGTTGTCAATCTTAAAAAGAAAGTCGACAGTTTCGCGGGTGATATCGACCCGTTTGATGACATCACGATGATGTGTCTCAATTATCTCGGCAGAAAATGATAAGCAGGACCGCTTCATTATAGAGGCGGTCCCTTTTATTTTGTATTTTCGTTGACTTTTATGTGTTATTTATGGTATAATAAATATCAAACATTAAGGAAGTGATCTTATGCCGGAGAAAAAATATGATGTCGCCATAATCGGCGCGGGTGTTACGGGCTGCGCAGTCGCGCGGGAGCTTTCAAAGTATGAGCTGTCGGTGATAGTGATCGACCGCGAGAGCGATGTCTGCGAAGGGACAAGCAAGGCGAACAGCGCCATAATCCATGCGGGATTCGACGCGAAGCCGGGTACGCTCAAAGCAAAGCTCAACGTTGAGGGCAATAAGCTTATGGACAGGCTTTCAAAGGAGCTCGATATCCCGTTTATCAGGAACGGTGCGCTCGTTGTATGCAGAAGTGCCGACGAAATCCCGAAGCTTGAAGAACTGAAACAGCGCGGCATCGAAAACGGAGTCGAGGGCCTGAAAGTCCTTACGCGCGAAGAGGCTCTCGCAATAGAACCGAACCTTGCCGATGAAGTTTACGGGGCGCTGTATGCCCCGACGTCCGGTATCGTCTGCCCGTTTGCATTGACGCTTGCATTCGCCGAGAACGCATACGCGAACGGCGTGGAGTTCAGCCTGTCGGACGAGGTCTCCGGTATCAGAAAGACAGCTGACGGCTTCGTCGTATCTGCGGCAAAGGGTGAGTACAGTGCAGAATGCGTGATAAACTGCGCGGGCGTGTATGCGGATAAGATACATTCTATGGTGTCCGAGCCTTCGTTCAGGATAACCGCACGCCGCGGCGAATATATGCTGCTCGACAGGAGCGCCGGAAACACCGTTAAACAGACGATATTCCAGCTCCCGACACACATGGGCAAGGGAATACTCGTAACTCCCACTGTCCATGGAAATCTCCTGCTCGGTCCGACAGCCGACGACATAGACGACAAGGAAGACACCGCGACAACGCGTGACGGCATTGCTTCTGTAAAGGCTAAGAGCGCGCTGTCTGTGAAGAATATCCCTTATAATCAGGTGATAACTTCGTTCTCGGGACTCAGAGCTGTCGCAGATGACGGCGACTTTATAATACGCGAAGACGAAAATGTAAAGGGGCTCATAGACGCAGCGGGAATTGAATCTCCCGGTCTCACGAGCGCTCCCGCTATCGCGCTGTATATCCGTGATATTGTCGGGAAGATACTCCCGCTGAAAGAAAAATCCGGGTTCATACCGACAAGAAAGGGAATTACGCTGCTGGCAAATCTTTCAGTTGAGGAACGCGCGGAGCTTATTAAACAGGAGCCCGCTTACGGACAGATGGTATGCCGCTGCTCGCAGGTCAGCGAAGGAGAGATCGCCGATGCTATCAACAGACCGCTCGGTGCGACTACGCTCGACGGAGTGAAGCGCAGGACAGGCTCCGGTATGGGACGGTGTCAGGGCGGATTCTGCTCTCCTAAGATAATGGCTATGCTTGCCGAAAAGCAGGGAATTTCACTGAAAGAGGTGAAGAAAAATGGCTGAACATATATCTCTTGCAGTGATCGGCGGAGGTCCCGCCGGTATGGCTGCCGCGATAGCCGCCTATGACAGCGGCATCACCGATGTTGCCGTATTCGAGCGTGACAATGAACTCGGCGGGATACTCAATCAGTGTATCCACAACGGCTTCGGGCTTCACACCTTCAAGGAGGAGCTGACCGGTCCCGAATACGCCGGACGTTATATTGCGCAGGTGAAAGAGCGCCGAATAAAATGCGAAACGGGAAGCACTGTGCTTTCGATCAGTCCGGAAAGGCAGATTACTGTCGTCAGCCGTGAAAAGGGTCTGAGAGTCATTGACGCAGACGCGGTAATACTTGCTATGGGCTGCCGCGAACGTCCGAGGGGAGCTCTGAATATCCCCGGATTCAGGCCGCAGGGCATTTACAGCGCAGGAACGGCGCAGAAGCTGATAAACTGCGAGGGCTGTCTTGTCGGAAAAGAAGTGGTGATACTCGGTTCGGGCGATATCGGACTGATAATGGCGAGACGAATGACGCTCGAAGGCGCGCATGTAAAGGCAGTTGCCGAGCTTATGCCGTATTCGGGCGGTCTCAAGCGCAATATCGTGCAGTGTCTTGACGATTATGACATACCGCTGCTGCTGAGCCACACTGTCGTTGATATAAAGGGAAAGCACAAGCTCGAAGGAGTCACTATCGCGGAGGTTGACGAGAAAAGCGTTCCGATTCCCGGAACGGAGGAGTTTTACGAGTGCGACACGCTTCTTTTGTCCTGCGGACTTATCCCGGAGAACGAGCTGTCGCTTACTGCCGGCGTGACAATAAGCGGTGCCACGAACGGACCTGTCGTTGACGATACTCTCGGGACGAACGTGCCCGGTATTTTCGCCTGCGGAAACGTGCTTCATGTTCACGATCTTGTGGATTTCGTGTCCGAGGAATCCGGACGCGCGGGACACAACGCTGCGGAATATATAAAGTCTCACGGAAAAAAGGCGAACGCTCCGGATATCATAAACATTACAGCCGGGAACGGCGTAAGATATACTGTTCCGTCAACTGTTGACAGAGCCAACGTGGAAAGCGAGATACATCTGAGGTTCCGCGTCCGCAATGTGTATAAGGGCTGTACAATAAAGATCGTGAGCGGTGATAATGTGATCCTGTCGAAGAAAAAGCGGATAAGCGTTCCGAGCGAAATGGAAGATCTGATAATAAGGCCGGAGATTCTTTCCGGAGCAGACGGCGGCTTAACAGTTATGATAGAGGAGGGCAGCGTATGACAAGAAATATGATATGTATCGGCTGTCCTATGGGCTGCGAGCTGACAGTCGAGGTCGAGAACGGTCAGGCTGTCAGCGTTTCGGGCAACACCTGCGGTATAGGAAAGAAATACGCGGAATCGGAAGTTTCCGCACCTACGAGAATGGTGACATCGACCGTGATGTCAGATTCGGGAAAGCCTGTCCCGGTCAAGACCCGCACAGCTGTTCCGAAGGAAAAGATCTTTGATGTCATGAAGTGCATCAAGAACACGACAGTGAAGCTCCCGGTGAAGATCGGGGATATCGCGGTCGCCGATGTGTGCGGCACGGGCGTTGACGTTGTTGTTGCCAAAGACGCCGGATAATAATTACAGCGCGGGAAGATCGGATGATCTTCCCGCGTTTGTCTTCTCAGAACAGGCTTAACTGATCATAACCGATGCCCGGTCTCTTTCCCGCTTTCATGGATTTAACAGATCTGTCGGTGATCTTATCATTCAGTGGGTCTATGCGGTCACAGAGGATAGGCGATGCTGGGTCATAAAGTGCAAGTCTTTTCTTCACGGTTCCGGCGCGGAAATTCGCATAGCAGTAAACGCAGCCGTGTGGGCAGGTGTCATTTGTCTGTTGATAAGATTCAGGAAATTTATTTACGACTCGGCGCGGGAAGATCATCCGATCTTCCCGCGCTCAGACTGTCAAATAAGTCGCTTGCGCTTGAGGATTTCAGAGAAACGCTACGCTTGAGATTGGGGCTCTTTCTGTCGGAGTCAGCTATGAC
>CAMVEM010000004.1 GCA_947166515.1 uncultured Clostridia bacterium
CCAAAGTGCTCTCCATTTATCTTATGAGCGATTACGACGTTCAATGGTTGCCTGCTTATGTTTGTGGATTATAACCACCTGTCGATATATCTTGCATGGGTTTTGGTACCTGTTCTTAGCCTGTTTTTCTGTAATTTCAGGATATATTTCACCACACTGGGGATAAACTATGTGTTCATGGCGACTTCCGTTTATCTGACAGCACCGTATTACGTCGAGCGCAGGACAGATATGGATTCGAACCTCATGTATTTTCTCGGGAGAACGGGAAACTTCACCGCCGAGATGATAGTTATGGCGGTTGCCGGATTCTTCCTGTGCAGGATCTTGATGAACAATTACAAGGAAATGTTCGATACACAGGAAAAACTCTACAAAAACCAGCAGGTGCTCTATGAGAAACAGGCTCAGCTCTCCGAAAACGAAGAACGTATAAAGGCACAGATGGACATTCTTGGCTCCATGTCTGATATATACGACTATGCTGCAGTGATTGAGCCCGATACCGGGAACGAGACCGAAATGCGGCGACGCGGAGATGATACCGATGAAGCCCGGAGGAATGCCGAAAAATTCTCACTGTCGGGCGGAAGATTTGTCCGGTATATTGCAAACGAGTATATGACCGCATTTGAGGATTTCATCAGACTTTCCGATATACGGGAGCGTCTCGCGGACAAAAAGAGCATATCCGAGGAATTCGTGGATACCGATGAGGGCTGGTTCCGTGCACAGTTCATAGCTGTCGGACAGCGCGATGACGGAAGCCCGGAGAACGTGATCTACACAATTCAGAACATAGACGCCGAAAAGAAAGAACGCGATCAACTCACCGAAGCTGCTGCGGCTCTTAACTATCGCATATCTTCTATTGCGAATATCTTCATGACCGTTCACGAGTATGACATTAAAACCGGTGAGCTGATTGAGATAAAGTCGCTGAGCGAATATGTCAACGCCACTCTGAGCAGGACTTACTCCGATCAGCAGGAAATGCTGAAAGCGCTTACAAAGGCAACTGTTGATGACAGCTGCTACGACGATGTTATGAGGTTCATCGATCTCTCCACGCTCGCTCAGCGTCTGAGCAATACGGACACAATAGCGATCGAGTTCCAGAACAGGAAGAAGCTCTGGAGGCGCGGGCGCTTCGTGGCTTCAAGGCGCGACGATAACGGACGACCGACCCGGATCATGCTTCTGTCGGAGGATATAGACAACGAAAAGCGAGAGCGTAACGAGCTTATCGACGCTTCCGAGCGAGCTATCGCCGCGAGCGAGGCACAGTCCGCATTCCTGTCAAATATGTCCGACAGGCTGCGTACTCCTATCAATGCGGTGCTTGATACGAACGCCATCATACTCGGCAGGAGCACGGACGAGGAGATAACCCGCTGTGCGAACATAATAAAAGATACGGAAACAGACCTGCTTGACCTTGTCACCGATATACTTGATTTCTCGAAGATCGAGACGGGTAAAATAGAGATAATGTCTGCTGACTACGACCTTTCTGCTGTCATTAACGATCTCGTTGATATGATAAAACCGAGAATGAATGATAAAAGGCTGACGCTGGATCTCGAAATAGATAAGCAGATACCACGGCTCCTGCGCGGTGACAAAGCCCGCATAAAGAAGGTCATTGGAAACCTGCTGACGAATGCGGTCAGGTACACCGACAGAGGCAGCGTGAGATTCTGTGTAAGCTGCGAAAACATACCCTACGAACCGGACAGCGTAATGCTTAATGTTGATGTAATGGATTCCGGTGTCGGGATCAGGAAGGATGATATGAAAACGCTGTTCTCGGGGCTTGTCAATGATGAGACACAGAGCCATGAAGCAGCGGGAACTGTTCTCAGCCTGACTGTCGCAAAGCGTCTGCTTGAAATGATGGATTCAACGCTTGTTGCCGAGAGCATATACGGGCTCGGTTCAAAATTCTCGTTTGAGCTTAAACAGGCCGTCGCAAGTTGAGACGAGCTTTTGGAAAATGTGTTTGAACCAATATATAATTTAACAGCTTTCTGAGCATGTTATAAAATAAAAATGGAAAAAGAAGGATAATAATGAATTTCAGAAAAACAGCATCAGCATTACTTGCGGCTTCGGTCCTGCTTTTATCCGGCTGTGAGACTGCTCGTCAGAAAAACGATCGTACTACGGCCAATCCTGATAATACAACTGTTCCCGCAATAACGACTGAGAGCACAACGACAATTACGGAAGTGCCGGTACAGGAAAAGACCACAAAAGAAAAGGCTGAAGAGATCGTCGCGGGCATGACGCCTGAACAGAAAATCGCACAGATGATAACCGTATCACTGCGTTATTGGAGTGACACACCCGACGATCCGGATTCGTTTGCGAATGTGACGGAGCTGAATGAGCAGCAGAAGGCATTTATCACAAAGTACGACTTCGGCGGCTTAATACTGTTCAAGCAGAACTGCGCCGGCACAGAGCAGATAGTGCGGCTCACAGCGTCGGTACAGGAGGCGGCACGCGCAAGTGAACCGGGCATCCCCATGCTTATTTCCGTCGATCAGGAGGGCGGCAACATCACCCGCCTTGTGACAGGCACGATGACCTGCGGAAACATGGCGCTGGGTGCGACGGGAGATTCACAGTCAACGTGGGACAACGCCGCGATAATCGGAAGTGAGCTGAATGCGCTCGGCATCAATACCGACTACGCACCCGATTCCGATGTCAACAACAACCCTTCGAATCCGGTAATAAATGTCCGTTCGTTTTCAAGTGACCCGGAGCTTGTGGCAAAGCTCGCCCTCGCCTATGTGCAGGGATTGGAATCCGAGGGTGTGATCTCGACGGCGAAGCACTATCCCGGCCACGGAGATACCGGCACAGACAGCCATACGGGACTCCCGATGATAGACAAATCGTATGAAGAGCTGAAAAAGACAGAGCTTGTGCCGTTCGCCGCTCTCACCGATGAAGCCGACATGATAATGACCGCGCATATCCAGTTCCCGCAGATCGAGACCGAAACATACAAGTCTGTGGACAGCGGCGAGGAGATAAGTCTTCCCGCGACGCTCTCCAAAAAGATGATAAAGGACATTCTCCGCGGCGATATCGGCTATGACGGAGTTGTGACAACCGACGCTATGCTTATGGACGCGATAAACGCTAACTTCGACCCGATAGACGCGGCGGTGCTTGCGATAAACGCGGATGTTGATATTATCCTCGAACCCATACAGATCATGAGTGCTGGCGATATTACCGCACAGGGCGAGTATATTGAAAAGCTCGTAGCGGCTGTGAATGATGGACGTATTGCCGAGAGTGAGATAGACGATTCGGTCATTCGCATAATTACGCTGAAACTCGAAAAGGGCATTATCGGCTCGGAAGCTGTTGATGCCGACGCAGCCGCGAAAGCCGCGAAAACTATCGTCGGCTCGAAGGAGCATCACGACAAGGAGCTTGAAGTTGCTTTGCGTGCGATAACACTCGTAAAGAACGATGACAACACGCTCCCGATCAAGCTTGCTGAAAATGAAAAAGTCGCATACTTCTACCCATACGCGGGTGAGGAAAACACGATGACATTTGCACTCGAAAGAATGAAAGCTGACGGCGTTATTCCGGAAAGCGTGAACGCTGAATGTCACGCGTTCACCGAGAAAAGCGAATCTGGCGACTACGCGGGACTTGCCAACGATGTCGCGGGCTTCGAGGAGCTGATAAAGGGCTGCAAGGCGGTCATTATCGCGACCGAAACATACCGTGCCGGGAATATGGACAGAACGGATGAGACACGCGCATGGCAGGCTGTATTCAGCGACAAAATGACCGCACTCGCGCATAAGAACGGCATCAAGGTGGTACACCTTAGTATGCACATGCCCTACGACGCTGTGAGATACACCGATGCCGACGCGATACTGTGCGCTTACTGCGGACAGGATATGCCGGTGGTACCGACAGAATATAACGGCGAGACCAAGACCTACGGCGTGAATTACCCCGCGGCTCTGATAACCGTGTTCGGTGGAAACACACCGACGGGAAGGCTGCCGGTTGATCTTCCCGCATATATCGAGGGCGAAGGCTATACGGACGAGATAGTTTATCCGGTCGGGTATGGTCTGACCTACTAAAAAACACCAGCACTCAAACCTGAAAGGAGAAAAATTATGCGGATCGCCGAAAACGAAGGAAAACTTATACTCTCTCTTGAAGGCAGGATAGACACTAATAATGCCACGCAGGTCGAAAAAGAAATATTCGACGCGATAGGTAACGGCAAGGATTTTTCGTTTGATGCGGAAAAGCTCGTATACATATCGAGTGCGGGACTTCGCGTCCTTTTGAAAGCTGCGAAGATGACAGATAAAACTGTCACAGTTTTCAATGTCTCCCGTGATGTTTATGATATTTTAGAGACTACTGGTTTTACGGAAATGTTTGATGTGAAAAAGGCTCTGCGAAAGGTATCGCTTACAGGCTGCGAAGTCATCGGTCAGGGCGGTCACGGTAAGGTGTATCGCCTCGACAAGGAAACGATCATCAAGGTGTACCATGATAACAGCCCGCCCTCACTCATTGAAAAAGAACGTGAATACGCAAAGAATGCGTTTGTTCACGGCGTTCCGTCCGCTATCGCTTACGACATAGTCAAGACGGAGGAAGGCTACGGCCTTGTGTTTGAAATGGCGGGAGCTGTGACCGTGAGCAAGTTTGTTACAGAGCATCCCGAAAGGCTTCAGGAATACTCTGTGAAGTTCGGAACACTGCTGAAAACGCTCAATTCGACGGAAGCCGACCCGAAGCTTTACGGAGACATCAAGCAGATATATCTCGAAAGAGCTGAAAAAGCAAGTAAATACTTTACGAACGAGGAAAATGCACAGCTTGTGAAGATGATAAATGCTGTTCCCGACGGCAGCGGAATGATACACGGCGACTATCATCCCAACAATGTAATGGTGCAGTCCGACGGCGAACTGATTCTTATTGATATGGCGGACATAAGCAAGGGCAACGGGCTGTTCGATATAGGCGGCACATTCCTCACTATGTATATCGCAGGTATGAATGACCCTAATGTAACGAAGTGGGTCATCGGACTTGATTATGAGCTTTCAAAGCAGATTTGGGGAATAACTCTGTCCACATACTACGGTACGGCAGACAAGCAGAAGCTGGAGCTGCTCGGACAGAGGTGCGGAGCGTTCGCGCTTGTGCGTATGGCAACAACTCTCGGTATAGACTCAGATAATGTTTCGGGAAGATCGGAGTCTATGGTAGCTATGCTTCGTCAGAGGCTTTTCCCGAATACAGACAATTTCTGTAGGCTGTTTGCAATGCCGGTGTGACAAGGTCTGATCGCCGCAGGAAAAAGAAACGAGGATAAACAGAAAATGATAACTTTGATTTTTGGACTTGTGATACTTATAGGCGGAGGCTTGCTCTATGGTAAGCTATGCGAAAAGGTATTTGCACCCGATGACAGAAAAACTCCCGCTGTAGAGAAGTACGATGGCGTGGACTATGTCCCGATGAAGAAGTGGAAGAACAGCCTCATCGAACTGCTGAACATTGCCGGAACAGGACCAATTCTCGGACCGATACAGGGCATCTTGTTCGGCCCTATCGCTTTCATCACTATCCCGATAGGCTGCGTTATCGGTGGGGCATTCCACGACTATATGAGCGGAATGATCTCTGTCCGCAACGGCGGTGAGCAGATGCCATCGCTCGTAAAGCGTTTTCTCGGCAAGTATATATATGTGATATATAACGTCTTTGTTTGCCTGCTGATGCTGCTTGTAGGTGTCGTGTTCATTTATACGCCCGGTGACCTGTTCGTAACGCAGATCCTTGGCAGTGAAAGCTCGCTCGATAATGCGATAGTATGGATAGTTTACGGCGTGATTTTCGCATATTATATAATCGCGACTCTGCTTCCGATAGACAAGATAATCGGCAAGATATATCCGGTTTTCGGAGCGATCCTTCTGCTTTCGGCAGTAGGTGTTTTTGCAGGTCTGTTCTTTAACGGCTATCAGATTAATGAAGTCTGGGAAACTGGTTTCTCGTTTGAAAATCTCTACGGTGACAACTTTATACCAATATTCTTTGTAACGGTCGCTTGTGGTATCGTATCAGGTTTTCACTCCACGCAGGCTACTCTCATTTCACGCACAATGGGTGATGAGCGTGAAGGGAGAATGACCTTCTATAATATGATGATACTTGAGGGTTTTATTGCAATGGTGTGGGCTGCAGCGGCTATGGGTGCAGTCAACCTCGGACTTGCAACGAACGATATGCTGCATGATCAGGCAACCTCGGTCGTCGGAATAGTTGCGAAAAGTATGCTCGGCAGTATAGGCGGCATAATCGCGATAATCGGCGTTATCGTTCTTCCGATAACCTCGGGCGATACGGCTCTGCGCTCGCTGAGAATAATGTTATCCGACGCTTTTCATATAGATACATCAAAAAAGAGAAACAACATTCTGATAGCACTTCCGATCTTCGGTATCGTTGCGGCTATCCTTGTGTGGGCAAAAGCCGATACAAGCGGATTCAATACATTATGGAGATACTTCTCGTGGGCGAACGAGTGCACGGCGGTATTCGCGTTCGCAATGATAAGCGTGTATATGATACGAAACAAAAAGCCGTATTTTATGGCTCTTGTTCCCGGTATGTTCTATATGTACATCGTGACGGGCTACATACTGAATGCGCAGATCGGCTTCAACCTGCCGTGGATCGCAGCTTACACAATTTCGGGTGTACTCACTTTGATCTATGCGGCAGCACTTGTGATATATGGGCGCAGAAGCGGACAGAGAAAACTTATGTGACCATTGTATTATCACTGGCGGTAATATTCTCAGCTTCGATTTACAGGGGAAGAAAAAGAATTTCATAAACGCGGAGAACAGATCATGCGAAAAAACACAAAGAAAGTTGATTTCATAATCATCGCGGTCATAATACTTCTTATCGCAGGCGGGATAGTGCTTTCGGTATTTACACAGAACAGCGGTGGGAATGGCGCTGACAATAAAACCCTTTTCGCTGACAGAGACGGTGACGGGATAATAACATATAAGGACTACATAGGCAAACGAGTCGGCATACTTACCGGTTCGAGCTTTGAAGAACCGACGTTTGAATTTCTGCCTGACAGCGAGTATTTATATTATGATACCTTGAGCGACCTTATCCTTGCGTTGGAACAGGATAAAATAGATTGCTTCATTAGCGATGAGCCTGTTCTGAGAATGGCTCACACAGAGCGCTCGGAGATAAGCTGTCTTTCCGATGTACTGCGTGAGGACAGATACAGCTTCTGTTTTCAGAAGACCGGCGAAAAGGGTGAGAAGCTGCAGAGACAGTTCAACGAGATGCTTGCGGAGCTTACCGCAGACGGTACGCTTGAGAAAATGAAAAGCAAGTGGTTTTCGAAAGGCTCAGAGAAAAACAGAGTTGATTTTTCGGGACTTACCGGAGAAAACGGCACTCTGAAAATCACGACAGTTTCCACAAATGCTCCGTTTTCAATGGTCGCAGACGGTGAGCTTACAGGATACTCAATAGAGCTTGTTGCGGAATTCTGCCGCAGGTACGGTTATGATTGCAGCATAGATCAGACAAATGTGTCTTCGGCACTCGCCGGAGTATCTACGGGGATCTACGATATACTTGCATCCTGCGCAACTGTTACAGATGAGCGGAAAGAAAGTATGAATTTTTCCGATCCTATCTACGTAGGCGGTATCTCACTTGCAGTAAGGACTTCGGATATTTCTGTGACAAGTAACGCTGTGACTGCGGATACGCCGATCTCATATTTTGGCGACAAGAAGATCGGAATACTCACAGGAAGCGCTTATGAGCCTGTAGCACAGAAGATATTTCCAAACGCGGAGTATGTATATTATGATGTAGCTTCCGATCTTGCTCTTGCCACTGGGGCAGGAATGATAGACGGCTATCTTATGGATATAGATCAGGCTGAAACAATGATCGCGGAAAATTCAAAACTGTTCTGGCTGAAGGAAGCTGCAGAGGAAACCTCGTATGCTTTTGCGTTCCCGAAAACGGATAAAGGCGCAGCACTCCGCGATAAAGTAAACGAGTTTCTTGCAAAAATAAAAGCTGATGGGACAATGGACGCGCTTCTTAAAAAGTGGACAGAGGACAATATTGAAAAGTCCGTTGATCTGACAGGCTTCACAGGAGAGAACGGAGTTCTGAATATTGCTTCCGACGGCACAACACCGCCGTGGGAATTTACATATAACGGCGGGATCACAGGCTACGAGATCGAGCTTGTGGCAATGTTCTGCCATGAATACGGTTATACGCCGAAATTTGATACAATGACATTCTCAGCCGTGATACCGGGCATCGCTTCCGAAAAATACGATATGGCGGCAGCGAATATCTCGGTAACTCCGGAACGCGCCGAAAGCGTGTATTTTTCCCATAAAGAATCGGGAAGCACGGTTGTGTTTGTAACTACAGCAGGAACATCGGCGGGAACGGCAAACGGAGCAGTCGAGGACAGACCGTTCTCATATTACGCGGAAAACAAAAAGGTAGGCGTAATGACCGGAAGTCTTTACGAGGTAATAATAAATGAGCGCTATCCCGGCACCGACCTGTATCAGTTTAACAATCAGGCTGATATGGGTGCGGCTCTTGATTCGGGTGTGATAGACTGCTTCACCGTTCCGAGGGCGACAGCTGAGGACTTTGTGCAGCAGTACAGCAGCATGACCTGCCTTAAAGAAGTGTTTACAAAGCTGCCTTACGGGTTTGCGTTTGAAAAGTCCACAGATAAGGAGTATCTGAGAGATCAGATGAATGAATTCCTTGAAAAAATCAACTTGGACGGAACTTATGCCGAGCTTGTGTCCGTATGGTTCGGTGACGACGAGGAGAAAAAGATCGTCGATACATCGGGACTTACCGGAGAAAACGGAACGCTGAACCTTATCACAACCTCGACTATGCAGCCATTCTCGTACATAAAGGACGGCGTGAGCGTCGGGTTTGAGATAGATATTGTGACGCGCTTCTGCCGCGAGTACGGCTATGCGCTGAACATAAGCACAACCGAATTTTCAGCAATCATTCCTGCTATAACATCTGGAATGGCGGATATTGCCTGCGCCAATATCACGATAACTGCCGAACGTGCGGAAAGCGTGAACTTCTCCGTCCCGTATTACACCACAGACGCTTTGGCGGTAGTGCGTGCGGAAAACACGGAAACTGAGGCTGCTCCCGGATTTTTTGAGAGCATAGCGGCGAGCTTCGAGAAAAACTTCATCCGCGAAGACCGCTGGCAGATGATACTTGACGGTATCGGCACGACCTGTCTTATAACCGTGCTTTCGGCGCTGTTCGGTTCGGTGCTTGCGTTCCTTGTATGTATGTTCCGCCGCACGGGAAGTAAGCTTGCGAACGCTATCAGCAACATATATGTAAAGCTACTTCAAGGCACGCCGATAGTAGTATTGCTGATGATACTCTACTATGTGGTACTCGGAAAGACATTCTCGTCGGTATGGGTCGCAGTTATCGGCTTTACGCTGAACTTCGGCGCATATGCGTCCGAGATAATGAGCTCGGGAATTGAGAGCATCGACGGCGGACAGCGTGAAGCAGCACTCGCTCTTGGCTACAACGAAAATCAAGCGTTTTTCAAATTCATTTTCCCGCAGGCGGCTGTGCGGTTTTTGCCTGTTTACAGAGGCGAGATAGTCTCGCTGCTGAAAAGCACTTCTATCGTAGGATATATTGCTATACAGGACCTCACAAAGATGAGCGACATTATCCGCAGTCGTACATATGAGGCTTTCTTCCCGCTGATAGCGACAGCGATAATTTACTTTATTCTCGCATGGATAATTTCGCTGATTTTGAATTTGATCCTGAAAGCTTTTGACAAGAGACACAGGAAGGGTGGTGATGCAAAATGAGTATGATAAAGATAGAACATCTTCGCAAGGAATATCCGAATGTAACGCCGCTCAAGGATGTCTGCGTCGAGATAAACAAGGGTGATGTTATCTCGATCATAGGACCGTCCGGAACGGGAAAATCTACGCTTCTGCGCTGTCTCAATCAGCTTGAAGAACCTACCTCCGGTACCGTGACAGTTGACGGTGAAGTCATAACTGACCCGAAGTGCGACATTTCGCTGGTTCGCCGCAAAATGGGAATGGTGTTCCAGTCGTTCAATCTGTTCGCTAATCTGAATATTGTAGAGAATGTTATGTCTGCGCCGGTCAATCTTCTGAAAATCCCGAAAGAACAGGCTCGCAAGGAGGCTATGGAGCTGTTGAAACGCGTCGGTCTCGCGGAAAAAGCCGAGAACTATCCCGACGAGCTCTCCGGCGGTCAGAAGCAGCGTGTTGCTATAGCCCGCGCAATTGCGATGAAACCGGAGATAATCCTGTTCGACGAGCCGACCTCCGCACTTGACCCGACTATGGTTGGCGAAGTACTTTCAGTCATTCGTTCTCTCGCAAAAGATGGCATGACGATGATGATAGTCACCCACGAAATGAAGTTTGCGCGTGATGTATCAAACCGTGTTTTCTACATGGACGAGGGCGGCATATACGAGGATGGAACTCCGCAGCAGATATTTGAAAGTCCGCTTAAAGAAAAAACGAGAATATTCATCAAGCGACTGAAACAGCTTTCACTTGAAATAACCTCGCCCGATTTCGACTCTATCGGTTTCATCACGCAAATCGAGCAGTTCGGCAGAGATAATATGCTTTCGCCGGCTATGATACGCAATTTACAGCTCGCGTTCGAGGAGCTTGTTATACAGAACATTGCTGGCAAGCTTGACTATGACGGCAGTGGTTTTCCGATAAATGTTGATATCGAATATTCCGAGACGGACTCTGCCGCCGAAATGACGATAACCTACGGCAGTGAAAAATACGATCCGTTCGCGGACGGCGACGAGCTTTCCACTATGATCGTGAAGAAGCTGGCAGTGAAAGCCGATCACAACTATGACGGCCAAAATTATATAACCGTTATATTTAAATGAAAGGTGATAAATCTTGGAAAATGACAGTTTATTCACGTCGGTAAAGCCTGCGTCTGCGCTTGCCAGAATGGCGCTCCCGACAGTTGCAAGTCAGGTAATAATCCTGATATACAATCTCGCAGACACATGGTTCATCGGGCGAACTGATAATCCGAACATGATCGGCGCATCGTCGCTTGCGCTTACGGTCTATCTCGCCGCGGTGGCGCTCGCAAATGTGTTCGGCGTAGGCGGCGGAGCACTTATGGCGCGGCTTATCGGCGAGAAAAAGGAAGATGACGCGCGGCGTGTGGCATCCTACACGCTGACGTCATGCACGATAACAGCGGTGGTATTCTCGTTTCTGGTGTTTATACTCACAGACCCGATACTATATCTGCTCGGCGCGGACGAGTTCACGATAGAATACGGCAGGCAGTATCTTATCACGACCACGGTCATAGGCGGAGTACCGACGATACTTTCGATGTGTATGCCGCAGCTTCTCCGCAACTCGGGATTTTCGATGTCCGCGGGTATAGGCGTAGCTCTCGGCAGCATTGCGAATGTACTGCTTGACCCGCTGTTCATGTTCGTTATCCTGCCGCCGGGGAATGAAGTTCTCGGCGCAGGAATAGCAACGGCTCTGTCGAATTTCATCTCGCTGGCATACTTTATCGTGATATTCATTCGCGTTAAGGACAAGAGCGTATTGCAAATTCCGAAAAAGCTCGAAAAGATCGGCGCAGAGAACCTGCGTTCGTTCTATACGGTAGGAATACCCGCGGCTATCGCGATATTCATGTTTGACCTCGTTACTATCGTGCTCAACAAGCTCGTTGTGGATTACGGCAATATACAGCTTGCGGCAATGGGAATCGTGCTCAAGCTCGAACGCCTGCCGATAAACATCGGACTTGGTGTGTGTCTCGGAATGGTACCGCTCGTGAGCTACAATTACGGTTCGGGAGACCGCGAAAGAATGAGCCGATTCGTCTCGCTCGCGAGGATAGTGATACTCGTTTTCTCCGCTCTTTGCTCCGTAATGTTTTTCTTCTTCGCGGACAGCATTGTCGGAGTGTTCATCAACGATGAAGAGACTGTGAGATTCGGCGCGGAGTTTCTGCGCGGACGGTGTTTCTCGCTCCCGTTCATGATGATAGGCTATCATGTTGTAAATTACATGAATGCCGTCAATAAAGGATTGATCTCGTTTATTCTCGCTATCGTGCGGCATCTGGTGCTTATCATTCCGATAATGCTGATAATGAACGCAGTCTGGCAGCTTGACGGGCTTGTGTGGTCACAGCTTGTCGCCGACGCGCTGAACGCTGTCGTTGCTTTTGTCATATTCCGGAAAGTGAACGGAAGTATATGCGGGGAAACGCAGAAAAAGATGTAACCGCTATCATATCTTAATTACCGGTATATATAATGCTTTTCATAAACAGAAGGAGAAAATATCTATGAAGAAAAGAATTACATCATTTATTCTGACAGGACTGATGATATGCTCTCTTGCTTCCTGCGGGAATGCAAAGCAGACAGAAATCAGCGTTCAGACAACTGCCGCGGAAACGCTTATTCTCGGGCAGAAATCCGAGCCGGGTGAGAAATACACTCTGTATCTAGGGCTCAATGACAAGGATACCTATGAACAGATCATAAACACCGAGGAGGCGCTTGAAAAGGCAAACCTTATCTGTGCAAAGCACGCGGGCGGTTATACACAGCTTTCTGCGAGAGGCGGCTGGACAAACGATGATGGTACACTCGGACACGAAAACACAATTGTTTATGTGGTCTATGATATTTCCGAAGAGAACCTGAAAGCAATGCTCGACGAGTTTCTGAAAGAGTTCAATCAGAGCTCGGTGCTCGTTGAGAAGGAGACTACCGCTCACATCTATTATTCGGGGAATTGAAGATGAAAACGTGCATATTGACACAACTGTCCGCAGCAATTCGCGGACAGCGATACTCGCGGAGCACCTGATTAAAAAGCTCTCCGGCGATAAGCTCTGCGAAACGGCGTTCCCGGTTGTTGATGAGGCGATCGACAGATATTTTATTTCTTAAATTGGATTGTTTCTCTGTTTTTAACAGGCGATCTTGCTCCGGATATACGATCAGTTATGTTTTCAAAAACGATTTCAATGCCTATGATCTCTCCTTTGCGTGTGTGGAGGCAGATACATACAGTAATGAAGTGATCGTCACCCTCGGCGGCGAGACTGTTCCCGCAAGCGAGTATCACGTTATCTTCTTTACATACGAGGAGACAGAGGGTGGCGAAAGTCTTACAAGAGTAGGTGCGGATTTCCCGACAGCGCCGGGAACATATATTGCTGCGATCGTTGCAAATGAGGGCAGCGGTTTTACCGGCGAGAACAGAAGTGACCCGTTCACGGTCGAAGCAGCAGGAGAGTCAAACCCGAAAACAGGTGCGGAGCTTCCCGGACTTGCAGTACTTGCAATATGCGCCGCGGCTTTAGGTTTTTACGACAAAGAAAAGAGCATAAAAACTTTATAACAGAATCGGCTGCACATCTTTTTCAGGTGTGCAGCCGTAATAATAAAAGAATCATAATTGCAATCAGCGATAAGATATGCTATAATAGATAAAGAACCGTTATGATATGTAATGGTTGCGGATGTGTCCGACCCTGTAAAATATCTCGGACTCGACAGTCAGACCTGTTATCTTATCTGGGACAGTTATATCTCTGCTTACTTCTCAAAATATCCGGATGATAACACAGAGAGTTTTATTGATCGGGTCAGGAAATACGCAAAGCTGAAAGGTCTGCTATTAACTTTGCCAAACCGTGACCTTGCGAAAGCATTTGACAGTTTTCTTCTCCACATAAGCGAAGAATTAATGGCAGACAGGCAGTGACACATTATGAAGTTTATTTACATCAAATGAATTATTCATTATGTCGACAACCTTGATTCTAAAAGAAAAGCCTATCCTAAAGGTATGTATGAAGCAGAAATAATAATAAAAGGAAATGTATGCAAATGTGTTATAGTATATTTTGTAAAGAAGATAGCATTAAGGAATGGTGCTGAAGAATACAAGGATAAGATTTATTTTTATAATAAAGAAAGGAAAACAGAAATGGAACAGAACAAATTGGATATTCTTACTCAAAAAGCTGAAAATGGTGATTTTGATAGTATGGTATTTCTTGCAAACTATTATCTCAGACCCAAGGACCCGTCAAAAATGCAGGTAAGTAAGGCTTTTAAATGGTTCGGTGCTATCTCTGACAGAACAAACAATCTCCCCGAAACCAAACTTGCTGCAAGTCTCGGACATATGCTTGGTTATTCAATGATCCGTTCGGATAAAAATTCTTGGCGGTTTGCACTGGATGCTCTTGAGAAGGCTTTGGGTTATTCAGAGAAGTCATTGAAGCTTGGTGATAAAGATAGCCTTATAAAATCAATGGATATCAGAACAGAAATGGGTCATGCTTATCTTCTCGGAATGCGTGAATACATAAATGATCCCGATAAAAAGGAACTCTATGAATCATGTGTGAAAAACGCTGTCAAGTTTCTGAAAATTGCTGTGGAATACTCAAGAACAGGTGATTGTAAATACTACCTTGGTGACGCTTTATCAGAATATTTTGTGGTCCTGCTTAATAACGGTATGGATATAAACGATGTTCCGTTAGATGATGAACTTCTTCTGATAAAGTGTTTTACGGAGTTTATCAATGAAAACAAGCCTGATCATGAACATGTGGATACTGCCTGCTGTTCTCTCGGAATACAGTACACATACGGCTCCGAAAGAGTACGCAATTACGATCTCGGATACAAATACTACAAAATGGCGAATGATCTCGGTTTCGACTGCAGTGAAGATCTGAGTTGTTTTGTAAGGGACAGTAACGGCAGATATACTTTGAAATAATTGGGGTATATTTAAGCCGGTCTGAAAAAAAGGGACAGTGGCGACACATCATGAGTTAAGGGTGGAAGATGACAAAAGAGATTAGCAGCGTTCCACCTTTATTGAAACAAAATCTCGCTTTACATTTTCGTAGTCTTCGAAAACGATCCTGGATAGTATATTGTAACCCATAAGATCAAAGTTTCTGTGGCTGTAACGATTGATTGGCGAGACTTCCGCGCCAATATATACGGGCTCGCCTTTTTCTATATAAGCGGCGCCGTCTTCCATTGCAAATCGGTAACACATAGAAAGCATCAGCCGCTGAAAGCCGAGACCACGGTATTTTTCACCCACGATTATGGAGTTGAATTCGGAGAAATGTATCGTTTTATCGGATATTTTTTCAAATTCCTCTTTACACTTTCTCATGCCGGAATACATTTTCAGATCTTCTTCGGTATGTTCGATCGGTACAATTATCGCACAGCATGCAGGTCTGTCGTTGCCTGCGTCTTCGATTATCCAGCATTGTCTGTGCTCGGTCGCATAACGAAGACTTTTGTCCGAGCTGTTGATGAACACCTTCGGGTCCCAGCCGTTATCGGGATTATGCATTTCGTGCAGCCTTTTCAGATCCCCGGTATCTGCAAGATGAAGAATGTATCTGTTTTCTTTGAAATCCTTATCTACCAGATTGAAGCCGCAGGGCTTTTTTCCGCTTGTTACGATCTTGTTGATGATATAGCTGTCAATAAGATCGTTTTTTCTGTTGATCGAAGTGAAGTATTCCCCGTCTTCATCATCCCCGAAGATATCGGAGAACTTAATATGATCTATCCAGGCAGTATATAACTCAAAAAGATAAGAATAATCGTCCGGCGAACGAAAGATGACCTCGTTCTGAACAGTAAAATCATTCACTGTACAAAAGAAGAAATTGCGGAGCTGCTCATCATAATATCTGATCTGTGTGGGGTGATGCTTCAATGCGTTATAAACATAACGGAACTCTTTCAGAAACAGAGCAGCTGACCCCGTTGAAACAGGCGCCCGGCAGACCCCATGGTTTATCCTGCGTTCCTCCATAGAGGACAGAAGGTCATGGTATGTGCGGGCCAGCTCATAGTGCAGGCAGCGTATGTCTTTCTTGAGTTCTGCAATATTGCAGTCCTGGTTTTCTGGCGTAATACGCGACTTTTGTTTATAGTACGAACCAAGGTAAAACTTCAGCTTCGGAAAAGTCTCCGGCGTATTCTCATGCGTCAGCAGTAACGATACCGCGGCTGTCTGAAGAAACAGTTCGGCAAAAACGTCGCATTGCTCCCTGGCTCCATCTTTGCTGCCCGGTTCAAATGAAACAGAAGCGTATTCCGTCCATTTAGCAAGCACAGTCTGCAAGTCTGAATTTCCAAGGTTCGCAAGGACCTGAGCCTGTCGCTTCAGTGAGTCTGTATAAACGCACTCAGTGAAGAGCGCCGCAAATTTCCGCCACTGCATTAACAGAAGTTCGTAGTCAAGCAGCTTGCCGCGCTCAATGCCGTATGACTGTCGGTCCTCCTTTGAGTTTAAGTGATCAAAGAATCTGTTCACATAATCTATGTCCGAAGCAATATATCCGTGTGGATAACGCACCTCAGCATATTCGTAAAAATACTTTCCCGAGGTTTCCGATCTGAATCTCGGGTTTTTTACAAGCTTCGTGGATTCGTCAAATATGTTTTTTGAATGGTCAAAATTAAACACACCTTTTTTGATAAAAAAATGATTGTAAGAAGGACGCATAAAACTCTGCGCAGCTTTTTCGAGTGCTTTATCGCTCAAAGCAGATCTGTTGTTCATAATGTATTCCTGTTTGCTTTTTTCCTCCGGAGAAAGCTTAAGCAAATCGCTATCAACTATACTCCAGAGTATCACTTCGGCAATATACGGGCTTCCGAGCAAGACTTTACCTGAATGCGCCTTGGGGAGATTCATGCAATGCTTTACTGAATTAACAAATTCCTGATAGCCAAAACTTGATGTCATATAAACACTCCGATCAAAAATCACATTAAAAACCTGCGCTGTGACACGGCTCACTGGTTTTCATGTCGGTTTTATTATAGCATTATCGCTCTCTTTTGTCAATGCAGGTAAAAAGGAAGGGTTCTTTTTCTCGAAATCTTAGTGAATTTATGAACTATATTCATTTCCGTGGTCATCTTGACATGATCCTCGATTCAGATGTGTTGATCCGGCCACACTCGCCTGGAAGATAGTTGCTTCAGAGCTGCCGGCCTATCACAGTCAGGCTTGAGTCAGGACGTTTTCAAAGAAAAAAACATTACGGCATTTTAAGATTTCGGCAGCGGAACAAAAAAGAAAAGGAAAAATCCATCGCAAGCATGGATTTTTTTTATTAAGTCCGGAAATATTACGGTTTTTTTCTCTCGACTCTCAAGCAGCCATGTGTTAAAATTATAAATGAAAGAGAGATACGCGGTATCTCATAAAAAGCAATAATTTCACCCAAAGGAGGACAATATCATGTTAAAAGAAAGACTAAGTCAGAAAACATTTTCGGAAGCGGCAATAGAAGTTCCCGGAGAACCTCATCTTGCTTGTGTTCTGCTTCTGGATACATCCGGATCAATGAATGAGAAGAACTCGATCAGCGTGCTCAACAGGGCGCTGCGTAATTTCATCTGCGACACAGAATGGGATGACATAACCCTCGCAAGAGTCGATCTTTGTATCATCGAATTCAACGATGAGGTACATTTGGTGCGCGATTTCGTTCCGCTAGGAAGTGCAGAACCTATCACGCTTTCGGCACATGGCATGACATCTATGGGAAAGGCAATAGATTTCGCCATAGACAAGGTCAAGGAACGAAACCGTTTCTACTACAGTGTAGGCACGCCGTGCTACCAGCCGTGGATAGTGATGATGACTGATGGTGAGCCTACCGACGATGTCGTAAATGCAAGGCAGCGGATAAAGGAAGAGGAAAACAAAGGAAGTCACGGAAAACTTAAATTCTGGAGCGTAGGTGTTCCGGGTTACAGCAGAGATATTGTCTCAACGCTGTCAAAGCGCTGCATAGAGATGACTGATAACGGCTTTGATAAATTCTTCGACTGGCTTAGGGAAAGCGTTTCTATCATCTCGGTCAGCAATGTGAACGAGATGCCGCAGCTTCCTATGCTTCCCGAAAACGCAAGAATAATACCGACGGAGTTGTGCTGATATTTCACGACCCACAGCGGAATCCTGAGAAAAGCGGAAAGGAAGATATAGTATGTTGGTAAAATACGGATTCAGCATAACAGGCAGATCGCATAATGGAAAGGGATCCGGCTGTCAGGATTTTCACGCAGTGAAAAGCCTGGCGGACGGGAGGATAGTCGCAGCCGTAGCAGATGGAGTAGGTTCCGCTGCTAACAGCGGCGACGGAGCCCGGCTCGCGGTAGAAACGCTGATGTCATATGTGGAAGATAATCTTCTGCCGGAGAGCGGGAACGAAGCCATAGAGAAACTGCTGCGTAATGCTTTTGAAAAAGTGCTTGGCACAATCGAGCAGGAAGCGCAGCGCACCGGAGAGACGTTGGAGAGTTATGACACCACACTGTCTGCGGTCATCTATGACACAAGCGGTATCATCTATGCTCATTCCGGAGACGGCGCAGTGATCGTACTTACGAATGACGGCAGATATGTCTCAATAACGTCGCCTCAGAAGGGCGAGGACGGATTTTCGGTTATCCCTCTACGGTTCGGAATAAATACATGGGAGACGGGCAGCTTTGAGGGAAGCCCGGCAGCGGTAATGCTGATGACTGACGGAGTGCTCGAAGGAATGTGTAATTACCTTCTCAGAGAGGGCGCGGAAAGCCTCGTATATGTCCCGCTCGCAGCATTTTTTGCAGATCCCGTCGGCTTTCGTACAGAAGAAACTGCAGCCTCATCCGTTGAACTTATCGGAGATCTGCTCACATGTGAGGAGCCTGACAGCGATGCGTTCTATGACAGACTGTCGGAGATATACAAGGAACACCTCGGAAGCGGCGAAAAGGATGTTGTAGATCAGCTTCGCAAAAACGGTTTTGCTCCTGCGTTTATACGCCGCATAAACGACGACAGAACGCTTGTCGGTATCATTAATACAAGTTCAGCTCCTGCCGACAGAGAGCCTTCCTATTATGCCGAGCCGGACTGGAAAGCGCTTCGCGAGTCGTGGGACAGGAAAGCATACCCTGCTTTGTTTAGCAATATTAGCAATGCCGTTACAGAGGAACCGGAACTCAAAGAGAAAGCTGGCAAGAGCTTACCCAAATGCGGCGATCGAAAAAAACATCGGTCTTCGCAATTTGAGTCCGCCGGTCATGAACATAACAGGATTTCCGGTCAGTAAGCTCCGGATACTATTGTGCGGACGGAAAAATCATTCTGATACTCTGTCTGTCGCATGAAGAAAGGTGATAGTTATGTTATACCGTGGAACAAACGGGACTGTTTATGAAACGCTTGAACCGCCGATAGGAAAAGGCGGAGAGGGCAGTGTATACCGTGTAGCCGGTAAGTCGGGTATCGTGTTGAAGGTGCTTGTTCCGAACAGAAGGACTGATGAGCGCCGCAGAAAGCTCGCAGCCATGATACGCTCGAAAATGCCTCAGTACGCACTCAATCAGGTGGCGTGGCCGATTGATATCGTCGGTGAGAACGGGCGTTTCGCAGGTTTCGTCATGCCGGAAGTCCGCAACAGCGAATCGCTGAATTTGATGTATACACGTAAGTACAGCTGCGGGCTTTCAGAGCGGATAACTCTTGCAATGAATCTTTGCTCCTGCATAGATGCTGTACATAGCATAGGTCAGGTCTGCGGAGATCTTAACCCTGAAAATATAGGCGTGGATCCACACAGCGGAACAGTTACGCTCCTGGACACGGATTCATATCACATCACGGACGCGGTTTCCGGAACTGTATTCAGGTGCGGAGTCGGCCGCCCGGAGTACCTTCCTGCTGAAGTTCAGAAGAAGATGAAGAACGGCCTCGATCTTGAGACCACACCTCTTCCTACCTTTACTATGTATTCAGACAGATTTGCGCTTGCAGTGCATATATTTGCTTTGCTGATGAACGGATGCCACCCTTTTGCCTGTGCGGCAGATCTCAGCTCTGTTTCTTCTTACGGATTTGTTTCCGTAATCGCGCCGCAGCCCACGGAAAATATTCTGAATGGCTTTTTCCCGTTCGAGAAAAAATCGAAGGGATTGACAGTGCCGTTTTATGCACCAGATTACGACTACCTGCCCGACAGAATAAGAGAACTTTTCCACAGAGCCTTCGTTTCGGGGCACAACTCTCCCTCACAGCGCCCCGATTGCGTGGAGTGGTATGCCGCGCTGTCAGAAATGAAAAAGCATCTCACATATTGTCATCAAAAACACAGTTACCCGACAGGATCAAAAAAATGCCCTTGGTGTGAGCTCAATATCAGAATGAGAACTCCTGTTACATTTCCTGCAGTTAGCGCATGTAATAGGAATGCAGGCTCAGGCATTCCGAATATACTTACCCAACACCAATTTGCAAAGCCTGTGGCGGCAGCAAAGAGAGCGTTTCACCGCAGGCTGACAGATTGGCAGAAGGTCGCGATTGGGCTCAGTTTTTCAGCTCTTGTGTTCGGTTTGATCCTGCTTTGGTTCTATAATGGATTGGACAAGTATAAACAGCACGATCAGCAGTACGGCGTTTCGTCTTCCTCAGAAAACATTCCGAAGATGATCGACTTCGACTATGACGAATATGTAAGAGATATGGGTCTCGATATATATGAACCTGATGACGAAAAGCTGATAGAAATACAGCCCGGAGAAAGACGGATGAAATCCGTAGAGGATGCAGATTTTTCAGTGACAGATATTATTTTCGAAAGTGATGTCGGATCTCAGACATTCGATTTCGTACCTGAATACGACGGAACATATTGCATAAACATTACAGAGCTTATGAATGGCACTGACGTTTCGGTCAAAGTAGAAAATGAGGCCGGAAGTATGATTGCATCCGATCGTTATTTCGGCAACAACGATAATCTTGTAATACACGACCTGACGGCAGATTCAAGGCTTACGATAACGCTCAGCTACAGTAACGCCAGGAACGGCTGCAAACTGCATTTAGGATGTCAGAAACCGGAGCTCGACATATCTGAATACACCGACATTTACGACAGCGTTCAATTTTCGAAACAAGAGAATATATATAAGTTCACGCCTTGCATAGACGGTTTGTATTCCTTACAGATCTCCGAGCTCGCAAATTATGCGAATGTGCACATCAAGGTTTACGACAGGCTGGGATATATCGTTGCGGAAGACAGGTACTTTTCCAGCCGTGACAGTCTCGCGGTGCATGATATGAAGGCAGGCGAGGAATACACTGTGAAGATATTACAGGATACGGGATATAGTGCATACTGTCTGTCAGTCGGCAAGCAGAAGCAGATCACAGCTGTTACTGCAAATACTTCAGTCACCGACTGCATTGAATTCGACAGCCAGCAGAACATATACCTGCTCACAGCGGAGAGCACAGGAGAGATCACTATATCGGTCTCGGAGATCGGCGATAACGTGAACTTCCATTTCATAGTTTTGAACAGATTCGGAGAGAACGTACACACAGACAGATATTTCGGGAACGGCGACAGCTTCACACTTTGTGATACTTCACCCGGAGAAGAATACAGGATTTTTATCTGCCAGAAAGACGGATACAGCGGGTACAAGCTTACAATTTCATAAAAACTGAGCGTATGTTTGTGCATGCTCTCTTTTTTGCTCTTTTTTAGGTTGAAATTTGCAGAAAAATGTGATATAATAATAATTCAGTGTAGGGGAGGGGACTGTTTATGGATATAACCAGAATTTACGATTCGGTATCATATAACGACGCACTTGTATCAGCGCTTAAGGAAGCAATAAGACTCAGCGGTAAAGGGATAGTCAAAGACGGCGAGCGCATATACGCAATGCTGACAGACCTTTTGCCGGGCCAACAGTATGAAACGGAAAGAAGAAGGGTCAAAACTGCATACAGATGCGGCTCTGTGGAAACCCTTCTGTCAAATTATGCCAGCGGCATCGACACTGCTACGTGTATTGATGCTGCTGCGCAAGACATGACAACAAAGATGGATATAAGTGAGGAAGTTGCTGTGTCAACAATGGCTAAATTCGCTAAGGCTCTTGACATGAAGCTTCCTGTTGCCACGTTCAAGCCAATACTTCCAACAAGCCAACAGCGTTCTGATCATTACGAGGAACATCCACCAAAACCGAAAAAACCTGTGACGATCAACGAAGTATGGCCAGACAACATGTCCGGTGACTCAGGCCTTAACAGAAAAGGCAATGGCGCATCACGTTCCTCCACCAATACAATAAACTCTTTAGACAATTCCAATAATCAGTCTTCAGTTTACGCAGGCGGTCAAAAGCGCAGAAATAAAACGGGTTATGTGATCTTACTTGCAATTTTCGTTTGTTGTGTAGCAGGAATAATAATCGTGAAAAATAACATTATGTCGTCGGAAGACCGCACTGAGATTACAAATACAACTTCGGTGACGGAAACTGACCAGTATTCGGTATATGCGACAACTTCGTCAGTTTATACAACATCTATGACGACATATTACGATGATAACGAATGGACATCAAATTATTCTTACGATGAGAAACAGACGACAACTTATTCTGATGACGAAAAACGCACGACAACTTATTCCGAAGTTGAGGAATCGGCAACGACAACTGCGGCAGATAAGTCATTTACAGCAGATACTACCATACCGATAACACCACCTGCTGTCGATAGTGAAAATATCTTTTCGTCGGGAGAAATTCCGCCGGTCAACCATAATGAACTTTTAAAAACCGAGCAGATGCTGTTAAGTTATATCAAGGGTGAAGGGCGCCTTGACAAAAGCAGAATGGTCGATATAACAAAGCTTAAGATCTATGGCACGGATTTTGTGTGTGTTTCAGCAGGAAGCGTCAGCGGAAGTACGGTCACTGTGGATATGTGGAACGATGATTCATACAGGGCTGATGGCGAATGGTTCAAAGACGGAAATCTGATTGATATTTCATTTGTCAGATATATGCCTTCACTCTCTGATCTGACTGTAAGGTACAGCAACCTCAGCGATCTTTCGCCGCTTGCAGATATGAGAAAGCTGACCGTGCTCGATCTGTTCTATAACAATGTAACTGACATTTCACCGCTTACAGGTCTGACGAAACTGGAGATGCTTAATCTTGGCGAAAACAGGATTTCAGATTTTTCACATATCTCAAAGCTTACAGCACTTAAATGGCTGGCGTTAAGAAACGCTGGGATTACTGATCTCAGTCCTGTTTCCGGACTAAAGTCGCTGACTTACCTGTTTCTGTTGGGCAACAATATAGACGATGTTTCACCGATAAAAGCGCTGAAGAACCTGAAAAATCTCAATATCAAAGATACCGGCATTTCTGATTCGGATATACGCAGCCTGCGTTCTGCTCTTCCTGACTGTGAGATCATCTCTTGATAATACTTAACCAATCATACATATTAAGGAAACTATAAAAGATGAATGTTGAAACGATAGTAAATTCAATATCTGATAATGACGCACTGGTCAAGGCACTCAAAGAGACTGTAAGACTGGGTGGAAAAGACATAATAAGAGACGGTGAACGTGTGTATGCAATGCTGACAGACCTTTTGCCTGGCAAACAGAATGATGCGGAAAGAAGACGAGTCAAAACTGCATATATGTGCGGCTCTGTCGAAACGCTTTTGTCAAATTATGGCAGCGGCATTGACACTGCTACGTGTATTGAAGCATCTGCGCAGGACATGGTTACAAAGATGGATATGAACGAGGAAGTTGCCATATCAACAATGGCAAAGTTCGCAAAGGCGTTTGGTATGAAGGTCAAAACAGTTGCCGAAATACCGGAAACGAAGCAGCCGTCAAAATCCGTTCAGCCGGAGAATATTAACAGCACACATACAGACAAGAGTTTGGCAGCACAGTTCAGCTGGACTTCAACAAACTCAGATACGGATAAGACTGTACACAAGGATCGGGATACGTTATATTGGGGAACAAGTAAGACCATGCCGAAGGATCCGGTTCAGACAAAATCTGATACAGACAGTGATGCTGACAGCACAGGAAAGAGCCTGTCTGATTTTTATCACAGTGATTCCTCGAATTCACGCAGATCGTCATATTGCTTGATAGATGATGATGATGATAATGATGATGATAATGATGATGATCAGAGTTCAGCTCATAATGGACGCTCTGGCTTGATTACCGGAATTATTCTATTGGTTATATTTGTTGTTGGTGGTATTGTGTTGGCAAATATACTGCCTGATTACAATAAAATTGATGGTATAACTTATAATACCGTATCGCCCCTGACAGATACATATGTAACGACAACAACCACACCTGCAGTGCAAACGACAGCGAAAACAACTAACCGAACTATTGCCTCAACAACTGAATCACAAATAACTACAGAAGCGACTACAATAACTACTGCAGCTGAAATAACTTCACAAACTACAACAATAAATGAGCGCATAAAAAAGTATAATAACGGCACTTATGAGGGAGATCTTGTTAACGGCCTCAGGGTAGGCTATGGCGTTATGGCCTATAGTAATGGAAACGTATATGAGGGCGAATGGGTAAATGATAATCGTGAAGGCTATGGATTAATGAAATATTCGGATGGCTTTTTCTCTGGATATTGGGTCAATGACAGGCGAAATGGTACAGGAACATTCACATGGACAAATGGCGATAAGTATGACGGCAATTGGGTCGATGACAAAATTATAGGTAAAGGTAAATTAATCTGGGCGAATAATGGAGAAGTGTACGAAGGGGATTTTGTCAACGGTATTAGAGAAGGTAAAGGAAAATATACGTGGTCTAATGGTAATGTTTATGAAGGTGATTGGGTCGATGGCAACCGCCAAGGCTATGGGTTAATGAAATATTCCAACGGAAGGATTTATGATGGTTATTGGAAAAATGACAAGCGTAATGGGAATGGAAAACTTACATTATCAAATGGAGATATATACGAAGGAGATTTTGTTAATGACAAAAAACAAGGAAAAGGAACGTATAAATGGGCTGATGGGGATGTATATTACGGTGAACTGGTAAATGGCGACTTCGAAGGGTATGGAGTCATGAATTATTCCAACGGAAACGTATATGATGGTTATTGGAAAAACAGCAAGCGTAATGGGAATGGAAAACTTACATTATCAAATGGAGATATATACGAAGGAGATTTTGTCAATGACAAAAAACAAGGAAAAGGAACTTATAAATGGGCTGATGGGGATGTATATTACGGCGACTGGGTCGATGGTCAGAGAACAGGTCAGGGAAAACTGACAGAGACCGATGGCTCGTACTATGAGGGTTCCTACAAAAACGGTTTAAGAGACGGAAAAGGAAAATGGCGCTTCTATTTTGACGACGGCACCTGGGAAGAAGGCGAAGGCGAATGGAAGGAGAATAAACGCAACGGATATGTTAGTGCCACTAAGTACTACACGGACGGTACATGGGAAGTAAGAAATGGAGTTTACAAGGATAATGTCATGCAAAGCGGCACTAAAACGCGTTATGATGCGAGCGGCAAAAAAGTAAAGACCACAAATGTCGGATAATAAACGATCGCGCCGGGAACGAAAATCCCCGGCGCGTATGTGTTTATATGCTGCTGTCATCTCTTTGCTCATATCGGTCTGATCCGACAGTATCCCGGAGCCGGCATTGAAAGCGTCCTGTGGGGGTTGTGTCCGGCTTTTATCAGTGCGACCATGTTTTGGACAGCGCCTGTGGAGACAGCTTTGTACATTCTCCGCTTGGTTTTGTTGTTTTCATCGCCGGGAAGCATATCAGTAAGAATAGCTTTAAATCTGTCCGGGTCGTTGAATGCAATCATACCGAAAGTATCCTTTATTTCTGTTTGCATATATTTTATTCTCTTTCATTGTTTAAAATTGCTGAGGGCCTTTTCAAGCTTCTGCTTCTCTTTCTTAAGTCCTTCAACATCTTTTGCCCAAAGATCATATCTTAACTTAATAATCAAAAATACAATAGCATCTACCGCAATTATCATCAGAGCAGCAGCAATATATCCGCTCACTGAAAATATACCCAGCGGTGACAACATTGCGATCATAAAAATAAAAAACAGATCTATAAACCCGACCACCCCAATGGCCATCGGTTTTGTGGGAAGATTTTTCGGGCGTGTGGATATTTTTACATCCAGTTCAGCAATCTGCTGCTCAATATCCTTGCGGTGTTTATCGACCTGATAATCAGTGACCAATCCCGTGGTATCATACGAGCTTTCCGGCGGCGGAACAAAGCTCACAGTCTTTTTATTATCCCACATATTGTTAAAAATAAACTTGTTTTTGCCGGTATTCATACTCCAGAAGCCGCTGTTGTCACTGTTATCGTCAACGGTGTCCTGCTGCTTTGAAGAATGAAGCTGTGTGAAGCCGGTGAGTGACTGTGATTTTGTCGGATTCTGTTCCTGTGAGTATGAGATTTTCTGCTCGGAGGAAGGCGGATATTTTTTCTTGAACATTGAACCGATACCGAAGGCTTCAACAAAGCAAAAAAGCACCTCGTGAGCGTCTGACGACTGAACACTGTACTTTTGCATAAGCATTGACGCGACCGATTCAAGGCAGGAATCCGGATCTGTACCCTTGTCGATATTGTTGAGCATAGTTTCCACACCTTTTGAATAAAGCGCCACCCTTACAGTGTTCAGATCGTTTTTGTTTTCCTCACCTGGCATTGATTTCTGAAGCATGGAAAAAAATCCGGCAAAGTCTCTGACGAATTTTTTTCCGTTCTGTTTTATCAGACTATCTATCTGTCTCGATGTTATCTCTTTCATTATCCGTTCCTTAGTTCTTTATTTTTGTTTGTTATCATTGCCAAACAATCCGAATAATTTTGCCAGAACGGACTTCTTGCCATCCTTAGGCATTCCCTGCGCAGCACCGGAGCTGTCTGATGACGTCTGCTCCGCAGATGGAACCGATTCATTTCCGGACGTATCCGCCTGTGCGGTTTCATCCGCAGTAGCGGGCACATCCGCTGAAACTACAGGATTGCTGTCAGTCTGTCCGTCTGTATCGGAAAGAGCACTTTCTGCCGTCGCATCTTCAGTCTGGATATCTTTCGTATCAGTCTCCGATGAGTTCTCCTGTGTATCTGCAGTATCCAAAGGACCTGTCGTATCCGAATCAGATTCATCGTCCTCCCATATAGAGGTTGCGGTATCCAAAGGCTGTTCTTCCGACGGCGAATCTGGTTTTTCGTCTGAACTGTTTGTGGTGTTCTCCGCAGCTATGTGCAGGTCTATTTCCCTGTTTATCTCATCGATCTCAAGCTGAAGCTTTTCTATTTCCAGGTCGGCATTTTTATTCTGCTCGACATACTTAATATATGCAGTCTCGTTGGTTTCCACAGCCTGCATTGTGTTTTTGATATTTTCTGTGATCTCTGTTTCACGTTCTGACAGCGCTTCGATTCCTTTACGAATCTCATTCGTCATTGCCAGACGCTTTTCAAGACGGGCTTTTTTTCTTTTGCACGACTGAAGCTCCTCATTGAGAAGGTCAAGCTGTTTGCGAACCTTATCTGCTTGTGAACGCTGGGCTCTGATCGTATAATCGCTGACCTTGCCATTCTCGCCGATCTCGGCTATTCTGAAGCGCTTGCGTCCTGCTTCAAGCCGTTTTGCAATCAGCGGAGCCGCTTTTCTAAGAGCCTTGGAATCGTAGATCCCGGCAATGGACATATCATCCTTACTGCCGTTTTTGCTTATATCTGCAAGCTGCTCCTGAAGCTTTTCTGTGTATTCCATGCCCTGTTCGTTAAGATCGATACATAGGCTGCGGTAGAAGTTAAAGAGCTGCTCTCCCTGACCATAGGAATCGTCAAGTCCATCGGACGCCGCAAAAACTGCGACCGGGTATTTTTCAAAAATGTGCAGTCTTACGTCATTGGCCTCAATCGAACAAAGTGAGTTGGTAACATTCGCGGCATTCTTGGGATCATCCGGGACCGGCATATCACAGCTTCCGTCCTCGTAGAATGCGACACAGGTACCGTCACCGATCTGCAAGGCAAAAACGCATTCATCACATGCACAGATCCCGATAAGCGTGGTGCCGTATGCTTTAAGCACGGCCTTTCCGGCGCGATAAGCTTCAAGGTATTTGCGAAGTCTTTCCTTATCCTTTTCACTGTCAGATTTTTCTATCTCGGCTTCTATCCGAGTTAATTCCTCTGCGGTGAAAGGTTCGGTTTCTGCATCGGCAAGCACACGACTGTCCCAGTATGATTTGACGTTTATTTTTATATTTTCGGCATTTTTGTGTACAGATCTGTTATTGCTGAAAAGATCCTTCATAATATCGAAGAAAACGTCCACAGCGATTTGAGAGCCTCTGTCACTGCGTATGTACCGTGCAGAGCCGTGACCATCCGCAATTGCGGCGGCACAGTAGCTCTCAGGCTGCTCTTCCCCTTTTTTCGGACGCGCATTATCCTGGCGCGGAAGTCCCGAAGCAATATGCGAATAACCCCTTTCCTTCACAGAAAAGGCCATATATCTGTTCATCCGCGATCTCCTTTCAATTGTGGTTCGGGGTCAGCCTTCAGAAGTATCAGTCATCATCCCAGATGCTTCCGCTGGGCATAGGCGTATTGCGCATAAATTCTCCGGCGTTGTCCATGATATCCTTCATCAGACGGCTGGTGTCGGGTGCTATCGGGTCAGGCTCGTTAAGAACGATATCGTTTTCTGCATCAGTATGTACACTTAATGAAGATGTACCGGCACTGCTGACGCCTATCGACGTCTTGATAATGACCTCAAGTATCTTACTGAGAGTCTTGGAATTATAAGCTGTATATACGAGTTCTTTATCACCTGTAAAGTTTTCACAGAGTTTGTGACTCGCATCCTGTCCTATGGCGATAGCAAGCTTATACGAGCCAATAAAATACTTGTTGGTTTTCAGAACATTGATGCCGTCCTCGCCGTTCTGGTTACCGTCGTTGGCATAGCCGTCGGTGAGCAGGATAAGCACGGGCGGAGTAATTGTCTTGCCTGTTGCAAAATTGAAGAACTTCTTGCCGGACATTTTATCCTTGAGTTCTTTACACGCTGTGTTAAAATAGGTCAGGCCGTTTGCCTCAAGCGGATCCCACAATCCTGAGCATTCCACCATACCGTTTGCTCCGGTCTCCCATTTTACACCAGTGTCAAAACTGAGCACTGCCATACGCAGCTCATAATCAGGGCTCTCGTTTTCCTTCGCAAGGTCTGCCATTATAGATCTCATAGTGTTGTTCACAGTATCGATCTTGCTGCCCTGCATACTTGTAGATGTATCGATAATGAAGAATATCGGGGTGATCTTTCGGTTTATAGCAGTGGTTTTAGCTTCGCGGTTTATGCTGCTGCCTGCAAAGCCGTAATCCTCCTCCTTCTCATCGTCCTCCGGCTTGGGTGCTGCCGCAAATGTGAAATCGTCGTCAAAAATTCCCATGTCTCATACTCCTTGTTTTATTATATTTGCTGAGCGATATCCTGCGGATATCACATATTAACTGTGATCGTGTCATTTCCGATATTAATTGTCATACCGTCGGTCAGAACCATCGTTTCGTTAGGTCTGAGCGTGTTGGGCTTCCCGTCAGCAGCGGCGAAAATCCAGTTTCTGTCCGACATGTTCAGCAGGCCACATATCCTTTTTTGTTCGTTAACCTTGACTACACCGATCTTGCGCGGAACAAACTGAATAGATGTATCAGAGAAGTCATCAAGATGCTCCTGCGAAACATAATTGCCTTTTACGATCGGCAAAATGTAATTTTCTGCCTTAAGACTGCCATATACGGTATAATGAGAATTGCACAGCGGACATATATGGCCTTCGGAATAAATGGTTTCATAGCCACAAGCGGGGCATTTTATAAAAGTCGAGCGATATTTTAGCAATTCACGCATCCAATCCCTTTCTGAAGGGAATAAATTTTCGTTTTCAAGCATAGCTTTTTTGCTGAACGCGCGGGTGAACAGATCTCTCATGCCGGAAGAAAGGAGCGGCCAGCGCACATAAAAATTGCTGACTCCATCTATACTTCTGTTGGGGCCGTTTGAGTTGTCAGTGGGATCAGCTATGAAAATAGGATCGCTGCCGTAACACTTTTGTAGAAAATAATCGTTCATCTCCGGTACGGAAAGTGTTCGTACTCCTTCAAGCGGGTGCGTCCGCACAAACAGGAGAAACAGGCATACTGCCAGTGAAAAGCGGTCGGTGGTATAGCTCGGTTTGCCTCCCATTACGACAGACGGTGCCATATAACGTGCTTTTCCGGCAATACCCGAAAGGTCATGGATATGTGACGCATTGTCGTTGTCGCATATGCGCACATCTCCATTTGAGAGTTTTACAAAGAAGTTTCCGTCATTCAGGTCCTGATAGCACATACCTCTCATATGAAGAACGTTGAAAGCTGATACTATGCGTATTGCTGCGTCTATTGCTGCGTTGAAACACGAAAACTCCTTTTTTGCAAGGAGAAGCTCCGAGAAATCTACAAATTCCTCAGAGCGCAGCGGCATAAGATAGCCGAAGGTCTGTCCATGTGCAACTCTTTCTTTGGCCTCATCTATGCTGCAGCCTGTTCCTCCGCGGGGTGTTCCGTCATTTGAAAGCCACTCACAAAGCGCTTCCGGCCAGATGAACTTATTTGAGGGCATCCCGGCTTCTATCTCAATAGTAAGATTCTTGTAAAACCAATCAAGATTTTTCACCGTTTCGGGCTTATAGATCTTCAAAGCTTTACTGATTACTCCGTATTTCACAAGATACACTATGCCTTGTCCGCCTTCGCCAAGCTTTTTCGTTATCGTCACCGGAATATGTGTGCTTGTCTGCAGTACAGTACCGTTGCTCAGATATTCCATTTTAGTTCCTCCTGTTTTCAATATGTTCAGATCACATTAACGGTCTGTTGATAATTGATGTTTATCATACTGTAATGCAGCCTTGCAAGGTTGTCATCATGATCTTTTTTAATCTGAGCCTTAGGATAGCGCCTCTTTATTTCATTTGCTGTAAGAAAAGCTATTGCGCCGGCCATTCCCTCACATTCCTGCGGCGATGAAAGATCGCCGTAACGCCTGAGCTGGTTCTTTCCGAAGCTGAAACACTCCTGTTCCTTTTCAAGTCCCTTGCTGTCGAAAAAAAGGATGGCGTCGTTAGTGACCATATATACAAAATCTGCCTCAATATATTTGAGATGTATCCCGTTATCCGCCTTCCGGATTATTTTGTCAAATATATCGGCGCAATAACCGGTAAGCGGTTTGAGTATTTCGGAATTTTTCAGGACTCTATAGCAGTATTTCTCAACTTCGAGATTATATTCTTCGATGTCATTGTAAGTCTTCATGGCGGCATACTGCTTGATATTATAGATCCATTCGTTGAATTGGTTTGCAAGTACGCCCTTCCTTTGAGTGAATTCGGCTACCATTTTCTCGTTTTCCAGGATCATATCCTGGTTCATTTCAAAAATCTTATTATATTTATTGTTTTTTCTGCGGTAAATTAAGAAATATGATACTGCTACAGCCACAGCGATGTCCGCAATAAATAAAACTAACATCAGCCAAGTATTCTTGACGGTAAACAGTATCAGAATTAAGCCGATCACGGCTATCGTTACTGCATCACCCGCGGCGGATTTCCTCATATCGCCGGGATCGAACATATGTTTGATTTTGTCCTCCTGCTTCTTGCTTGTGCTTTCTTCAAGCATACGGATTCTGTCGTCGATTTCGCCGATATGCAGCAGTCTGAGATTTTCTATATTCTTAATAACCGTTTCGGCTTCTGTCTTATTTTTTTCAACTATACGGTCGCGCTGATTGATGAGAAGGTCATTTATACTTTTCATTTCCTGCCTCCGTCTGTCAGCCCAATATGATCTCAAGAGTCACATTTGCATCATTATGGCTTGTGCGGACTTTTACAGTATTGCTTTTGTACTTGGCTTTGATATCCGCAGAAACTGTTTTTGCTACTGCACCTGCGTAACCCTCACATTCAGATTGGTCTGCCGGGCTTTTCATATTGTGTTCCTCAAATACATAGGTCAGAGCACCATTCTCAATGCTCCCTTTGTTGTACAGAAGCTTGTTGCGCTTTATCTCAAAATTGATGGTATTGCTTCCGTGTACAAGGCCCTGTCCCGCCGTACCGACGATCTGTTTTGAGAGTTCTTTGCAGTCCGGACTGTTTATGTATCTTTTGAATGCGTCTTCTGCATTGCGGTCGTATTGTGCTATCTGTTTCTTGATCTTCGCATCTGCGTCAGCAAAAAGCTTTGACAGAAATGCATCTTCCTGTTGATCGGTAGAGTACCAGATCTGCCTGTTGGTTTTCTGGATCTCAGCGTTTTGGGCATAGATGTTATTCGCGTAATCGTTTTCTAACGTCATTTTCGCTGCCGCATTAGTACCGCTTTTGACTATTCCTGAGACTATGATGCCTACCCCGTACATGCCGGCCAAGAAACCGATCACACCGCCTATTATTGCAGTTATAGTACCGTTATAACCGCCTAATGAATAACCAATAATAACTCCGGCGACCATACACACAATAACGGATATCATGTGCGCTTTGGAACCATCATTTTTCGCGAGAGATTCAAATTTTTGCTTAAGCTGTTCCTCTCGCTCGTTGAGCTCATCCAACTTTGATTTGCCGCCGTTTTCGTTCTTCTGACGCTGATCGACTGCGTTTGAACAGCTTATACTGATGCAGTTATATTCGAGATATTCGTCGGAATTCGGAGTTGCAAGGTTCGAAATCACCTCTGCATAGGTGCTTATTCGTATCTGTTCCTTTATCCGGCTGTCAGTTACAGGGCTCATTATATTCCTTTCCACGCTCTGCCTGACGGCTTACCAATTGAGCAGTTCTTCCATTGTTTTGGCTTTCTTTTCAAAAAGGTCATGTGTTGTATTAAGTGCTTCGATGCACTTGTCAGACACCTTTTTGATATCAATGACGCAGGACTCTATATTGTCCTTGAATTCTCCGAAACCTTCGCTGATACCAAGCAGACCTTGCGTCAGTGTTGACGAGTATGTGGAAATATTATTAGCGGATTTCTGCATTTTTCTTGCAAGTTCTCTCATCTGATCAACGCCGTTCTGACTAAGATCGTACTTAGTGCCGGTTACTTGTGCTTCAGCCATTTTATTTTCTCCTTTCAGTTTTTACCTGATTCTTCGATTGCATCAATCTTTTTTCCGACGCTCTCTGACATTTTTAATGCCAGTTCTGCAGACTTTCCTATGAGGATCATATATTCACTTACCTTATCAATTGCTTTGGAGCTGTAGGTATCGTTATTCATGTTTTGTGAGCAGTTGTCCATTGCCGCTTTTAGCTGGGCGGCGATCGTCGCCATGTTATTTGAATAATTGAGCAGAGACCGTTCAATATTGCGCATAGCATTCGTATCAAGCATAACGGTTTTTTCTCCTGTCAGTTGTCAATATGGTCATATTTGTACTTGATCTTTGCTTTAAGATCCGCAGCCTGCTGTACCGTGCTTTTCATAAGCAAAGTATTTTCATACAGCTCATATTTGGCTTTCTGGCTATATACATCGTTTTCCATATTTGCTGCGCAGTCAGCGTAATTCTGCTTTATGATCTCTATTTCCTGAGCCATATCATCGATAAAATGCTGCAGCAGATCTATTGCTGTTTTGAGATCGTCCTTGTTTGTAAGTGCCATAATATATATCCTCCTATAATTACTGCATTATTTAGAATTTCTTTCTAAGTGTCATAACATCCGATCATTGTTATTCCCGTAATAATGTGAATTCATGTTTCGTCTTGCGACCGACCCTGCCGATCCTGTGCCTTCGCTGGTGGTGCCGTCTGCGTCGCACATAACACCGTCGGCCATCAGTATTTCTTCTATAGATTCGGCCTTTTTCACAAGACTGTTGCATATATGCTCTGCAGACTGATCTATCATTGAGGATGCAGATTCAAGCGCGATGAGCATATCATCAATCTTTGCGTAAAACTCTCCCAATTCGTTGCTGTTTTTTTCAACGGAAGCACGAAGCTTTTTGGCCTCATCTGAAGCCATATCAGTAAGTATTATCACGTTTTCAGCAAGCCGCCGTAATTCGTTGGCTCCTTTATAGCTCAGAGCGTATACCATCAGAATCCTCCTAAATTTGCTACTGGTTTTCCGTTCTTATCGAGCTTCCACAGACCAAGCGGAACGCCTGGCTGTAAATGTGGGTGCATAGTCACAGCTCGCTTAGAATCGGTATACAGGAATACGCCCTTGTCGATACGAGGAAATTCTCCGCTGCCCAGCACCATATATTTTTCATCCTTTGACAGTGCAAACGCCATCCTGTGTACAAAATTTCCGTTATCGATACCCGAGTCCCTCATGTCTCGCGCCTGCTCAAAGCTGAACAGGAAATGAGTGTCCATTTTCGGCGCGTTGCTCAGTAGCTGTTTGAAACTGCCGCGGGCATCGAACGCTGGAACGTCGTTCAAGCTTTTATTATATTCTGCGACCTGCTCGTTGTAAAGTTTTATCAACCTTCGTCTTTCATCCGGATCCGTAACCGCTTTTATATCATCAAGAGACATCACCTTCGCCGGTTCCGGTTGCGGGGGATTTTCTTCGATATCGCTCATCTCAGAGGCTATAAGCTCATAATCAAGCACTATTATCAGCTGAGATAAGGTCTTTTTCTCCTTGACCCGGCTTCCTATTTCTGTGATCCGCCGACATATTTCATCTGTTCCGACTGCACAGTCAAATCGATCCCACACCTGTTTTCTGTACTTCTGGAATAACCGCGAAGACGGATCTGCCCAGACCCAGATCTGTCTGTCGCTGCGTGCATAGCTGTCCAGTATCGACATCATCACCGAGACACGTTCTTCCGGTTCTCCGCCTACGAGCAGTATGTTTTCTGCACTTGACTTCTTCAGGAAGAACGGGAAAACGCTGTCCAGCGATCTCGGCACTCCGGGATATATCACGGTGTCATATTCTGTGATCGAGTTTGCTTCTTCAAATGCTTTCCGTGCGGGCTCCTGATCCTTGAAGGTTTTCGGAGTCATTCCATCGACCACGACAGGCTTCTTGGCAAAGTATTGGCTGTCATTCCTGGAATCATAATCATCGGTAGGCTTGAGCTGCTGATCGAGAAACTTTATAAGCTCCTTTATCTGACTGCTTTCGACATACATATTTCTGAATTTTCCAAGCTCGGCAGTGCCGTCCTCGCCTCTCCGCTTGTATAGCGTGTAATATGGCTGCATATTGTTCATCCAGCCGCTTATCTGCGCCGTTATGTATTCGGATGGAAGCATGAGCGTTGCTTTTATCTCGTTGTAAGTATTCTTCAGAGCAAACCGCATCTGGATCTGTTCGCGTGCTGCGTCTGTCAGGCCGGGAAGGCCTTCGGAATACGACTGGCTCGCGAGGATGAACTTGAGACCCACACCGCCGCCCTGCAGGAAAAGGTTCTCGAACATTGTTGCGTAAGATATACCGTTTTTATAGCCGAGCTTCAGTACCTGCGCCATCTGCGCGAACTCATCGATTATGACGAGTATCACCGGTATTCTCACTTCCGGAGGTATATCATTTATATTCTGATATCCGTTCTGTGCAAAGAACATTTTGCGTCGTTCGAGCTGCTCGGTAAGCTTATCTATCAGGTCGAACACAAGTTCCTGCGAATTCTCCAGCAGAACGTATTTTACATGGGGCGGAACAGGGTCGGTATACTGTTTGAATTCCACCATTTTGAAATCTGCCAGCCACAGTTCAAGCTCATCCGGATGATAATTCATCATAAATCCGGATATCATTGTATGAAGAAGACTCGATTTACCGGATCTTGAAGCGCCCATCATATATGCTGCGAAGTTTTCGTTTTCAAAATTGCAGAATATCGTCTCGTCGTCATCGTTTATGGCAAACGGAACAGAGATCGAAGCTCTTTTGCCGGTTCGTCTTGAAGGGGCCTTCATCTTATAGCGATCGAAATATTTTGATCCGATCTGTTTCGGGTTAAGCGCTGCAATAATGCTGTCAGAGAACTCTTTCGGGATTTTGATGCTGCAGCCGTGCCAGGTGAACGGCATTATCTCATCTCCGCAGAGAGTATGGAATGCTCCGCTGTCGTCGCATATTATCTGAAAACAGTTCTTCTGGGTGCTGGTCAGCTTTTTTTCGGCCCCGACGCCCATAGAACCGCGGTTAACAAGAGATAGTTCTATTAAAACAAGCCCGAATCTTGCGAGATTGTTTCTCAGATATGAAAAAGTACCACTCTGCGCATTGTGCTCGGAGATAACGATCACAATACGGAACGGTATGCGGCGGTTTTCTGAATTGGCGCTGTTGAAACTGCGGATATCGAGACTGCCGAGCTTAGCATCCGTTGTGTGGTAATAGCTTTCGAGCTGCTGTATGTATCGGTTGCATTCATCTGCAGTCTGAGGAATATTGTCAATAAGGTTATTCTTTCCCTCAGTAAAGTAATAGAGTTCGCTGACAGCACTTGCGTTGTAATGTACCCTGTCAATGACGGAAACACGTAACGAGGCAGCTCCGTATAATCTCAGCTGGTTCAGGATAAGCGCCTGCAGTCCGGAATAGACCTCACCGCTGTTTTCTTCGGTATATTCGGCGGAGATATACGATCCTGCCTCGGAGCGGAATCCGCGCGGGCAGAAAACGCTGCCTGTGTGTTCATTGAAAGCATTGCCGAAGCGTTTCTTGAGGGCAGGGTACAAAGCTTTCGGTGCTTCGACAGGGTAATTGTTTCCACCTATTAGCATCATTGGCAGATCGGTTCTGAACCCGTTTGGGGAGACTAAAAGTTCCGGCGTGATGTTGTAGAGGTTTACAGTATCGTTGATATCAGCTGCCAGCTTGCATATTTCGGGGCTGTCGATCAGAGCGCGGAGCCTTGCTTCTATCTTGTCACCTTCACGTATACAGTCCTGTTCCGCCTGATGAACGGCGGCATTTCTGCAGTCGGAGATACTTGCTTTTCTGCGCTCGTTTTTCGCTATCTGGTCGTCGATAAAAGCAGTATATGACTTACAGAGAGAGATAATGAGGTCAGCGTATGTATAGACTCCGGTTGCTCTGTAGTTATCCGAGCTGCTCTGTTCGAGCTCGAAAAGTCTGTCCATATCAGGTTCGAGCATTTCTTCATTGCCGAGAGGTCTGCCCACAGTATGTTCGGCTGCAATTTTACGGTATGCCGCTATGTTTTCCTTCGTGGAGTTCAGCTCGGCTATGCGCTCATTGCATTTATTAGTTTCCGCAATCTGGTTTTCATCCGGGCCGCTGTCTGAGCGGATGCAGTTTATCTTCTCCTTGAGTTCTTTGATCTCGCTCTTAGCTTTCCGGAATTCTGAACGGAGTCTGCTGATTTCTTCGGAAAATCCCATATCTGACCTCACCGGTAATAATTAATCTGAGTTTTTGTCAAAATGCATAATAATCTCGTTTTTCCTTTTCATATTATACATCATTATAGTATAGTTGTCAAGACATTGATCTGTGTTTTACAAGCCATTCCGGGATAAGCTTTAAGTTACGATATGCTCATTTCACCAACCAATTCTTTAAAGTTTTGGGCAATTTATGCTGCACGTTATGGATACGATTGCAAAAATTGAAATCCGGCTCCAAACGCGGCGCTGTCCTGTAAGGACAGCGCCGGAAGTGCCGATGGATCAGTATCGGATATAAGTACGGTATGACCAGCCATATACGCCGTTATAGCAGACCCACACCCAGTTGCCGCGGCGGCGTTGGGTATAGACCTTGCACCAGGCGCCCTCTGGTATCTCGTATATACGGTATTTTGTGGAAGGTGTGCGGTTAATGCAGAGGCTTCCGTCCGTATTGTGGATCTGTCCCCAGACATACGACGGTTCGGTCTTTTTTAGATATGCGCCGTAGCTGTAGCCTTCGTGCACACCATCTGAGACATACTTCCAGTTTCCGACAGACTTGTCCGGATATACTGTGCAGGATGAGTATTCCGGCATCTCCGCAATACCGTATCCTGCCGAAGGCTTTGAGTTTATAACCAGTGAGCCGTCTGTTCCGGTGACATAGGCTGTATATGACGATTGCGAAGGTTTGTGCCAGTCGTCGGTAACAGCTGCGTCGGAACGGACTATGTACAGATCGCGGCCGGGATTGCTCTTGATCTGTCCCTGGATAGTGTCTGCGCCCTGGTCGCAGTAGCGGTAATCTGTCCAGCCCATCGTCTCGAAGTACGTTTTACGGTCAAATTTATCGGGAGAAGATCCGTGATTGTTGTCGTAAGCATAGATCCGCTTGCTGTCCATGTCGTAGAAAATGAGTACATGGCCTCCGTAGCAAAGATAATCTCCCGGACGAAGGTTTGCTTTCATCCACGCTATTTTGCTGCTTATCTTGTCATCTCCCGTGTAATTAATAGTTCTTGCGGTCGATGCGCGGTCTAGAAACAAGACATCGAAAGCCATTCTCGCAAAGCCCTGGCAGTATTTTGACTTATATGTCTGCCAGTCCCAGACCCTTGAACCATTGTCGTATACGTCCGTATAATTCGAGCTGTATGAGCCGTCCCAGACGCTTCCCGCTCGGAAAGGCCAGTAATCGCTGTTTTTGAGCCACCTTATCCGCCGCTGTATCTCCGAGTATGTGAAATCGACTGAAGCAGAGCTTTCGGCAGATGCCGGCGCACTTAATCCTGCAAGAGATGAAATAATAATGCATAGGACCGTAAAGATTATAGCCAGCCGTTGCAATGGGCGATGAAAATAAGCATTCCTCGCCATACTACCGGTTTTGTCTGTAGATATTGACATTTTTTATTCCTCCTGTCGTTTTAAGATTTATAAAACATTTCTGATCGTCCGGACTGTCTATATTATAACATCCACAGTGACTAAACAGAAGACAAAAAAACCGTATATAAAATAATTTTTCCTTGTTTTTAACTCGTGTTATCATTTTTTCCCCGGCGGATCGCATTTTTTCGTTTAATAACAAAACCGTTATTATAAATGGTTTGTTAATCTGCTATAAATAGCGTGATTTGAATAATATGCAATATAAGCATAATAAAGATATCGCGATTTACTATGCCTGACAATGTCGTAAGAGGAGGAAAACGGATCTGTACATTTCGCAAATATCGTAAATCATGAAAATGAATTGACAATTCATAAGAATTATGCTATCCTGTTATTATCAACAACTTAAGAAGCTTTCGCTGCTGTATGCACTTAAGTTGTGAATATCAATTATACTGCTAAAAATATGCTCTAATCTGGCGCATAATTAGAGCATAATGAAATAAATCAGAAAGGATGCGCACTCACAGTGCACAGATAAACAATGTACGGAACGTTCATAGGCGATATCGTAGGTTCAAAATACGAGTTCGACAACAAAAAGACAAAAGAATTTCCTCTTTTTTCACCTTATTGTGATTTTACGGATGACACAATAATGACAGTGGCTGTCGCAAGAGCGCTGCTGCGAAGAACGGGGCGCGAATAGCAAAAGGCCCTTGTGTGCATTTCTTGTAGAAGAAATGCAGTCTTTGGGGAGAAAATATCCTTCACCCAAAGGCGCTTACGGCGGAAGCTTTTCAAAATGGCTCAAAGCAGATGACCCTAAGCCCTACGGGAGCTTCGGCAACGGCTCCGCAATGCGCGTTTCCCCCTGCGGTCTTATCGCCGTTACGCTTGAAGAGGCTCAGGCTCTTGCAGCAGCAAGCGCTTCGGTGAGTCATGATCATCCCGAAGGAATAAAAGGTGCGGTAGCTGTCGCTACTGCAGTTTTTCTTGCAAAAGTAGTACAAAACAAGAAAGAGATAAAAAAGCAGTAAGCGAATTTTACAATGTGGATTTCATCCTTGATTCCATCAGAGACGGCTACGGCTTTGATTCGACCTGTCAGGATTCCGTGCCGCAGGCTCTTGTTGCTTTCTTTGAGTCAGACAGCTTTGAGGATGCGATAAGAAACGTCATATCTATCGGTGGAGACTGCGATACGACAGGCGCGATAACCAGTTCGTTGGCCTGGACCTATTACGACGTGCAATCCGGTACATATAGTGGATGGGCCTACAATAAATTTGATCCCGTAATGCTTGCAATAAAGGATCAGGCATTGAAATTCCTACCGCAAGAGTTTATCGACACGGCCGATGAATTTCACGAGGTCTGCTGGAACAGATCAGGTACTTATGATCGTGTCGGTATCTGTACAGGAATACTGACTGAAGAGGAGATGCCGGAAAGCAATAAAACCCGAAGCCGAAAAGATTCATTGGAAAAAACACCCATCACCGATCTTTCTGCTGATATTGAAAAAGCGCTGACCGGGTTCTGCCGGAAATATGTTTTTTTCCTTGAAGCGCTTTACCGCGACAAAGAGCTCAACGAGATGAGGCCGGGGTCAGAAAAAGTATCTATGCACCCGGAGATGAAGATAAATACCTGGCCGAATGCTTGATCAGATATGTCGGACAGTATGGCGGGGAAAGCCTGCGGAATAAAATAATGCCCTTTGTAACTGAACAGTTTCACTGTGTTTGATTACAGAACATTTTTATATTAGCAGAAATATCTATGGATATCCTATTATTTTCATCAGGTCATTATGAAGTACGGGATCCCTGCCATAGTTCGGTAATTATAGGCTGCATTTAAACAAAGCGACAGAATTCCGGCAAGTGCGCGGAAGAAAGAGGGCGGCTCAAAGCAGAACTTCTCGCCCGGGTCAATGATAAGTGGAAATAATAATGACAGGAAAAATGATAATGATACGTCGAATACTGAACGCAGTGCTGTTTCTGATAATGCTGACAGCGCTGGAACTGAATAAAAATACGATAGTCGGCTTGATCGTTTTTATCGTGCTTACAGCGGGATATGTATATCTTTGCGAAAAGCTGCTGAAGGACAAGAAATTTCTGCTGAAAGCGGGAGCATGGCTCGGTTGGCTCGCTTCATTCGCGGCAGTGCTGATACTGACATACCCGCCTGTGCAGAGCGTTCCCGCGGTAGATGTGAGCAATCCGCAGGCCACGGAGATAGTAACTGTTGCACAGGGACAGCTTACCGGCGTGTTCAATGCCGACAAGACTGTTGAGGTTTATGCGGGTATCCCATACGCACAGGCGCCGGTAGGCGAGCTTCGCTGGAAAGCGCCGCAGGACGCTCTGCCTTGGGATGGCGTTCTCAGAGCGGATACATTCGCGCCTATGAGTATGCAGCCGACAAATCTGCCGATATATAATTCGCTGTCGCAGATAATCGCATATCACGATTATGAGATCTCTTTCTCCGACAATTACATACCGCCGGTGAGCGAGGATTCGCTTTATCTGAATATCTGGAAGCCTGCGGGCGATGTCAGCGGACTTCCCGTACTTGTGTATATCCATGGCGGTTCGCTCCAGACTGGTCAGCCATGGTATGCGGATTACAGCGGAGAGGGACTTGCGAAGCAGGGCGCTGTTGTCGTGAATATGGGCTATCGTCTCGGAGTTTTCGGATTCTTCGCAGATGAAGAATTGCAGGCGGAATCGCAGTACGGCACTACCGGGAACTACGGACTTCTTGATCAGATAAAGGCGCTCGAATGGGTGCGTGACAATATTTCGGCATTCGGCGGAGATCCCGGTAACGTGACTCTTTCGGGAGAGTCGGCAGGTTCCGCGTGTGTCAGCGCATTATGCACCTCGCCGCTCGCGGCGGGATTGTTCAGGCGCGTGATAATGGAAAGCTCTACAGTTGTTTCGGCAAAACCTCCGCATTCATTCAGAACACTTGAAGAGGCTCTCGACAGCGGAAAAGAACTTAAATCCCGTCATAACTGCAAAACAACAGATGATCTTCGTAAACTCCCCGCGGAGGAACTTGCAAGCGAAGCCTACACACAGCATCATATCACTGTTGACGGATATGTTCTCGCTGAAATGCCGTATGAGTCCTACAAAAAGGGCATACATAACGAAGAAGCGATACTCCACGGTGCAAACGCGGAGGAAAGCGGCCCGTTTATCATACTCGACCACGCGAATATGAGCAACTATACTGCGAAAATACGGAACTATTTCGGAGCATACACAGATGAGATACTGAAAATCTATCCTGCTGCGACCGACGATGAAGCGGACAGATACTGGGCTGAGATATATGGTTCCGTATTCTTCAACTATCCGCATTACTGCCTTGACAGGCTCGCAGTGCAGAACAGTATCCCGGCTTATGAATATCTGTTCACGAAACATAACGGACGGCTTGGGTGCTGGCACAGCGGTGAAATGGTCTACTGTTTCGGAAACATTCCCGAAAGCTCGTCGCTGTATGACGCGAAAGATCGGGAGCTGAGCAGAACGATGACAGCTTACTGGCTGAATTTTATGAGAACAGGCGACCCGAACGGTGCAGGACTTCCGGTATGGGAGCAAAGTACGACATCGTTAAAGCTGCTTGAATTCGGAACCAATACAGGAATGACAGACGAAAAGCGGCTTGCGCTGTATTCGGTGCTTGACAGAATGGAAGGATTTGATATAAAATAACATACTCGGCTGTATAATTCTCGCGTTCGGAATATGGGTGCAGCTCAAAGGCGCTGTGGCAACAAACATAAAACGCACTTACTCATAAAAGAGAAGTGACATCGGAGGAAAACGAAAATGAGAAAGATCAAAAAGGGACTTATCTACACGAATGATAAGTGTATCGGCTGCAATAAGTGCATCCGCGCGTGCAGCTGCATAGGCGCTTGTGTATCGACCGAGCCTGATGAAAACGGTAATTCAAGGATAGAGGTTGACGGAAGCCTCTGCGTTTCGTGCGGAGCCTGCTTTGATGTCTGTGAGCATAATGCCCGTGTTTTCAGGGACGATACCGAGCGTTTCTTTGAAGATCTGAAAAACGGCGAAAAGATATCATTGATTATCGCACCGGCATTCCCGGCAAACTATCCCGATACTTACGCAAAGATACTCGGCGGACTGAAAGCTCTCGGCGTGAATCGTATGATAAGCGTATCGTTCGGCGCGGATATAACCACATGGGGCTATATAAACTACATAAAGCGGCACGGTTTTACCGGCGGCATTTCACAGCCCTGTCCCGCAGTCGTCGGCTATATCGAGAGATATATGCCGGAGCTCATACCGAAGCTTTTCCCGGTTCAGAGCCCGCTTATGTGCGCGGCGACCTACGCGAGAAATGAGCTCGGCATTACGGACAAGTTCGCATTCATAAGCCCTTGTATCGCAAAGAAAATGGAGATAGATGACCCGAACACTCATGGACTTGTAAGCTATAATGTTACCTTCGCTCATCTGATCGAGTATTTCGAGAAATACGATCTTTACGGCGAGCCATGCAGGGACGAGGTCGAATACGGTCTCGGCTCGATATATCCCATGCCCGGAGGCCTGAAAGAAAACGCCCTGTGGCTTCTCGGCGAGGACGAGTTCATTCGTCAGGTCGAGGGTGAAAAGAGGCTGTATCATTATTTCCAGCAGAACAAAGACCGCCTGCGTGACGGCAAGACACCCTTCCTGTTCGTGGACGCGCTCAACTGCGAAAAGGGGTGCATATGCGGCACGGGCACGGAGCTTTCGCTGTCCGCGACCGATAATGCGCTGTACAACCTTCACGATATAAAGGAAGCCGTCAAGAAGAACACCGCGGGCAGCGCGTGGTCGAAGCACGCGACTCCGGAGGAAAGACTCGCGAGCCTCAATGAGCAGTTCGCGAATCTGAAACTCGAAGACTATCTTCGCTCCTACACAGACAGATCGGAGCAGGTCGTCCTGCGCATACCCGATCCCGAGGAGCTGGAGATGATATTCCTCGAAATGAACAAGACGACCGCGGAATCGCGCCATATCAACTGCTCATGCTGCGGCTATGACAGCTGCAAGGAAATGGCGATAGCGATACACAATGGCTTTAACCACAAGGACAACTGCATACACTATCTGAAAGATATGTTCGTGCTGAAAGCGGCCGAGACCGATTCCATGACCGGTCTGCCCAACGCTTCCGGCTTCAGGACTTACGTGAACCGTCTGAGATCCACGGGAACGCTGAAATTGTACAACGCGTTCTATCTCAATATCAGAAACTTTGGGCTCATAA
>CAMVEM010000005.1 GCA_947166515.1 uncultured Clostridia bacterium
TGGAAGTCGGAGTTCTTCCGCGCAGCATGAAAAAGACCGCCCGTGTTATCGACGAGCGTTTTGATTGATAAAATGTGCCCCACCCCTCCCAATGGGAGGGGGCTATTTTTGTTATCCTGACGGACTTCGTCCCCCAGGACCCCACCTGTTTTTTAGCGCAAAATAAAAATCCCCACAGAAAAACATCTGGGGGGAAATGTCGCTCCGGCCGTGCCGGTGGAGCGGACAACGGGAATCGAACCCGCCTCGTCGGCTTGGGAAGCCGAAGTTCTACCGATAAACTATGTCCGCAGATAACAAAATATATTATACATTATATATCCGGATTTGTCAATCATTTTTAAGCGATCGCGTGATAAAAAATCTCCCCCCGCCGCTGCGGGAGGAGACGATCTCAGTTTCTTCCTTTTTTTCGTGACGCCTTGTTCGCGTACATTCTTTCGTCCGCGAGTTTCAGACATTCATCTATATTCTCGTAATTATCCGTAAAGTCAATGAAGAATCCCGCGCTCATTCCGACATGATAAGGTTTCTCCGCCGACGCGTTGTATCTTGCGAGATATCCGTCGATACGGCTGCGGTAAAAGATCGGTATGGCGTTATCATAATCGTATGTTCCGAATATTATGAACTCGTCGCCGCCGGAACGCACACAGTACTCTCCATTTCCGCAGCAGGTCTGCAACGCACGCGCACATACGTTTATCGCAGTATCTCCCTCGCCGTGGCCGTAAGTATCGTTGATTTTTTTCAGATCGTCAAGGTCGGCAACGATCACAAGAAGCTTCTGCTTCTTCTCCCTTGCGGTCTCGAAGACCTGCTTGCTGTAAAGCTCATATCCCTGGCGATTGTAAAGACCCGTCATTCCGTCACGTATGGAATTTGCGAACGCGCGGTTATACATCAGCTTCATGCGTTCCTGAACACGCATATATTCAAGCGATACGCTTACCGCAGACGCCCATGAATGATATATGTCCTCGGGGGTCGTGAACTCATCGTTTTCAAATCTTATGACCTGATAGCCGAAGCATCTGTCCTCGAAATGCACCGAATTGAAATAACAGGTGACCGGTGTATCTTCAAGCAGCATATCCTGCGGGAAAAGCTCAGACTTCTTAAACGGAACATTACGCTTCTCGCCATTATCAATTTTATAGAACAGCGCCTCGAACATATCATCCTGATAGCCTTCTTTTATATATTCGCTGTCGTCCTCACGGAAGAGATTCCAGTCCTTGTTGAGGCACAGTGCAAATGCCGATACACCGCGGAGCAGATATACTCTTGAGAAGATCATTGTGATAAGCTGATCGAATGTTTCCTGCGCCATGAGCGATTCCTGCATACTGCAGAACCTGAAATTGCTCGCTGACTCCTGTTCATGCCTGTCTGTCTCGTTATACTTATGCGCAAAGGCAACATCTCTGTGACAGCCGCAGCTCTCGCCGCACACCAGAAATCCTTCATCGGGATCTTCGGGCTCAACAGTCTCGCCTGTTATCATTCTGTGCAGTTCACAGATGCAGCGTTCACCCATAAATATATCGGGACGCATACAGGTCGTAACAGAAGGATCGTTGGTTATCGCTTCACCTGAAAGATCGTATCCCGTAACCGCGATCTCGCCGGGCACATCTATGCCCCGCTCAACGAGCTCATTTGCAAGTGTGACCGCAGCCTTGTCACATGCGCACGCTATAGCTTCGGGACGTTCTATCTCGCCGCTTGCGATCTTTTCCGCCATATCGGTCGCAGCCATAGTCCAGAAATCACCGAAGAATACGTATTCATCCTTCGGGTCAAGACCATGCGCTCTCATAGAATCTTTATATCCGTTCAGTCTCAGGTGAGAAACAGGATATATCTCTGCACCGGTAAGACAGTATACCTTCTTGAATCCATGGACCTCGATAAGATGATCCACCACCGCGGCAAATCCCTTGCGGTCGTTTGAGAGTATTCCCTCATAGTTCTCTATGCCGTCATTATCAAGAACAACAAGCTTAAGATCCGGCATAGTGCGGAACATATCCAGCATTTTCTGCCTTACTTCGTCCGCCCAGAAAGTATAGTCGACAAAAACGACTCCCGCGATCTCAGAAGTCTTAAGAAGGCTGTATATGTTTTCTTCACCGATCTGGTGCTTGGTCCTTTCGCCAGTAAGTGTGAATACCGAGAATACCGCGATATTATAATCGAGCCTCTTTGCCTGCCTGATTATGCCTATCAGCGATCTGTTCCGATAAAATCCATCGGTAGTACCCACAACGACAGCGATGGTTTTTCTCTTTTTCATCTGCTTTAAGTTATACCTCTATTGTCACAGCTCTGCCGGAGGGTCTGTACTGTTCAACGGCTATGCCGCACTTTTCAAAAAGCATTGCCGAGGCTTTCACGCCGTCGGTGTCCGCGTATTTATTATCGAAATATACGACGCGCTTTATGCCGCATTGAATGATCGCTTTTGCGCATTCGTTACACGGAAAGAGCGTCACATACAGAGTTGATCCGGAAAGCGAAGGGATACTGCTGTTGAGTATCGCGTTGAGTTCAGCATGGCAGACGAACGGATATTTTGTATCGAGCGTGCTGTCCGCGCTGCGCTCCCACGGCATATCATCGTCATCGCAGCCTACCGGCATACCGTTGTATCCGACCGATACTATCTTTTTATCATCGTTCACGATACATGCTCCGACCTGTGTGGAATTATCCTTGCTTCTCTGTGCAGAGAGCAATGCTATCCCCATAAAATATTCGTCCCATGTTATGTAATCGGTACGCTTCATAGCCACGCCTCTTTTCCGATAAATATACTCTTTTTTATTTTATCACTTTTTGAGAAAAATTGCAATACTTTTTTTATTTTTTTCGTTATTTGCGGAGTTCCCCACCCCCTGCCCCCTCCCCTGAAGGGGAGGGGGTTCTTTTTTTGTGGGGGCTACGCCCCCACACCCCTTACAAGGTGGCTTTCCGTTCGCCCCCTTGACCCCTTCGGGTGCACTCCCCAAAATCATCATAAACCCGATAGTTAGAGCGGCGAAGCCCCACAAAAAACAATACCCCCTCCCCTGAAGGGGAGGGGGTAGGGGGTGGGGCGATCCACTTAAACGTTCTCGTCGTCCTTTTTATAGGCGTCGTTCTCTGCCCAGAGCTCCTCAAGCCTCGTGAGCGTTTTTTCAAGCTTATCGCTGTTGCGTATGCCGACGGCTGCGACCAGCGCGTTCACAAGGCTGAGCGGTGCGGCAAGACTGTCAGTATAGCTGATGATGTCGCTCTTTGCAAGCAGGAGCTGATCTGCATATTCCGCAAGCGGAGAAGCTTCCGAATCGGTTATCGCTATTATGTCCGCTCCGCATTTTTTCGCATACGCGGTAGCTGTGAGCGTGTTCTTGAAATATCTCGGGAATGATATGGATATAAAGACGTCTTCCTTACCGAGCCGTATGAGCTGCTGTAGGATACCGCTCGAATTTATCGGCTGAACGTGTATCACATTATCGCAGGAGAGCTGGAGATAATTGCTCAAAAATCTTGCAAGGATATCGCTGCTCATAGCTCCGAAAATATATACGCAGCGCGCACCGGTTATCTTATCGACAGCGGCATTGAAGGCATCCTCCGACATATTTTCGAGTGTGTAGCGTATGCGCTCGATATCCTGCGTCATAACACTTTTGAGCAGTCCGTCCTCGCCGAATCTGTCGCTCGATATATCAAGTCTCTGCAAAGTTGTGAGCCTGTTGCGGCCGTAGCTTCGCAGCGCCTTCTGCATTCCGGGATAACCGTCGAACCCGATCTCATCTGCAAATCTGACCACTGTGCTCTCGCTGACGCCTACCGCCGCGCCGAGCTTCGCAGCAGTCATGAATGCTGCTTTCTCGTAGTGTTCCGTTATATATTTTGCGATTATCTTCTGACTTTTTGAAAATTCAGGCATTCGCTTTTCGATCTCTGCAACAAGATTTTCTGACATATACGCTTATTCCTCCGGGTAAAAGTGTTATTATGTATTATACAACATTCCGACAAAAAAATCAAGGCGAAAATGCAATTTTTTTCAAAGCAAATTGCATTTTCGCTTTTTTCGTTCGAAGTTGTCATATCATTCAATTGGATTTAGTTGAGACAAATCATTATTTGCAGAGCCCTACCACCGCCCCCTCCCACTAAATCGAAGGTTTCTCTGATGCGCGCATCGTGCGCGCTTTTGGAAACCTTCTGTACGGCTTCCTGCCGTAAATGGAGGGGGCTGGGGGTGAGCTCACCATATCAGTCTTCAAGATCCTTGAGGGCTGCAAGCTCGTCGCGGTTTATGCGGATCTTCGAGTCCTTCAGCAGCTTCACCTCATCACGTCTGAACGGCTGTGCAGGCGCGTCAGGATTGCTTTTCAGCTTGACTTTGAGCATTCCGGTCAGAAGGTTCGATTCCTCGACCTGACCCTGACCATTCGGTGTATCAACGATAGCACCCACCTTCGGAGTTATCTTAAGCAGCGCGTCATAGCTGTCCTGCTCATATTTCAGACAGCACATAAGTCTGCCGCAGGTTCCGGATATCTTAGTAGGATTGAGCGAAAGTGACTGCTCCTTCGCCATTTTTATGGATACCGGCTGGAATTCTCCCAGAAAGCTCGCGCAACAGAACGGCCTTCCGCAGATACCGAGACCGCCGAGCATCTTCGCCTCATCCCTTACGCCTATCTGACGAAGCTCGATACGCGTTCTGTAAACTCCCGCAAGATCTTTTACAAGCTCGCGGAAATCCACTCTGCTCTCAGCGGAGAAATAAAACAGTATCTTGCTCCCGTCAAACGTGTATTCAACGTTGATAGGCTTCATTTTCAGCCCGTGCTCATTTATTTTCTTCGCAAAGGTCTTCATTATCTCGTTTTCCTTTGCCTTGTTGTCTTCTATCCGTCTGAGATCATCAGCGGTCGCCTTGCGCATGATAGGCTTGAGCGGCTGGATAATGACGTTGTCTTCCACTTCGCGGTTTTCTATGACCACCTCGCCGCACTCAATGCCTCTTGCGGTCTCGACTATGACCTTATCACCCGCCGAAAGCTTCTTGCCCGCCGGTGAAAAGTAATATACCTTACCGATCTCCTTGAATCTTATTCCGATTATCTCTGTCATTTTGTTCCTTTCTTGCATATCACGGATTTTCCGCCGCATTGAAAAGCGCGCTGCAGCATTCCGCCGCAAACAGCTTCACATTCGGGTTCGTGAACGACATTCCGTACAGCCGGACTGCCTCGTTGTAAAGTCTTGATACAGCTTTAAGACTGTAGGCGCCCGCAAGGCGCTCCGTCTGTGCGCGGTATGACCCGTATGAAGGATTCCCCGCTTTAACAGTCGCAGTATTTCCGAAAATATCGGACAGTATGCCGAGAGCGTCAAATATCTCTTCCCTTGTTTTCAGCGACAGAAACGCATTCAGACAGTCGAGCTCCTTTTTCGCCGCAACAGCGTCCGCCGCTTTTATCGCGGCGCTCAGATATTGTATCTCGCCGCCGCCGTTTTCAAATCCGAGCGCAGCGCCGATATTCCCGCCGAAGCGCTCAAACAGCTCCGCCGCGCGTACGCGGTCGATACCGTTATCCGTCATAGCCCGGGTGAATTCTGCCTCGTCCGCGCCGTCAACCTCAACTGCCGTGACTCTCGACAGCACCGTCTGGAGCACAGGCGTTCTGCTCTTTGCGATAAAGATATAGCGGTTGAATTCGAGCGGCTCTTCTATGAATTTGAGCAGCGCGTTCTGGCAGATAGGCGACATCTCATCGAGATCCTCAAATACGCACACTCTTATATCGCCGTCATTCGGCTTTGTGTAGCAGCTCGTTATGAATTCTCTCAGCTCTTCGACATGATAAGTATTCTTTTCCATTGAGGAAAGCGGATATACCACATCCGGGTGGATATGCTGCTCAGTACGCCGGCAGCCGTCGCAATGCCCACATGGACGTTCTCCGTCCCCCGCGCACATATACATCATAGCCGCATAGTCGGCGATAATGTGTTTTCCGATGCCCTCAGCCCCACAGAACAGAAGCGCGTGGGGAAATCTCCCCGACCGTCTGAAATCCGCGAGCCGCGCGAGAGCATGTTTTTTTCCGTACAGCTCCATTACAGCTTCTCGAACCGCTCAATGTCCGTGACGAACACAGTCGCACCGCCGACGCTAACCTCAACGGGATAGCTTTCCGGCGCTTCTTTTGCAGTAAGCGACGCGGCATTCGGGACATACTGCTTTCTCTTGCGCGAATTATGCGCGATTATCGAGATCACCCCGTCAACTCCGGAATTCTCACAGGCGATCATGAACGTTGTGTTGCCCGCCATCAGAAATCCGCCTGTGGACGCAAGCTTTGTCGCAGAATAACCGCCCTGTGTGAGCGCGGACGCGACCGTATGCGCATCGTCATTGTTTACTATTGCGAATATGAGCTTCATATATTTGCTGTCCTTTTCTGTGATATGATCACTATCGACAACTTAAGATATTATTCGTTTCATTTTTCGCTTAAGTTGTGAATATTGAAGATACAATAAAAATATTATATCACATTTTTTTCTAAATTGCAATACGGGAAAAATATATCATTTTTATCTGCAATTATTTCTTTGAAAAAGCCCTTGAAATATGTTCTCCGCTGTGATATAATATAGATGTATCGGCTCTGACGAGCCTGTAGTATTCCGGGATATGCGAATTTTGTCTTCCGGATGATACGGCTCAGCCGGCTGTCACCGCTGTCAATGATTCATAAAACAGCATAAAACGGTAAAGGGGTAAGATCATTTGAAAACCGTTATCACAGACAACACACTTTCTTACATGAAATATAATAAAGATCACGTTTCCGGCGACACGCTCGCGCTTTACGCAAAATCCATATTCTCGTGCGGCGCCGACTATATCGAGATCAGCACAGAGACCGCCATACACATGGCGCTCGACGACTATTCCGAGAAATACATACTCCGCGCGACGAGCCCGTACGACCTCGGTTACTGCATGGGAGTACAGTTCGCTTATGTCTGCGTTCCGCTGAAACTTGCGCCGAGGATAGAACGCCTCCCCGAAAATCAGCAGGTGATACTCGAAATAAACGCCGATGAATACAGCGCACAGGCACTGATACTGTATGCGAGAAGATACACGTTCTTCCGCAGAGTTTCGGCAGTACGCCTCACCGGAATACTCGACAACTCCGGCGACAACATGAATAAGCTCCTGAAATGGTGCCGGAACAATCTTATCGTCCCGATAGATATCTGCCCGCTGAACACAATGCTCACCGGCGTATCCGATGCCGTAAACGCCTGCATCTCGGGCGCGGCAATGATAACGCTTTCGTTCGGCAGGAACTATTACTACACATCGCTCGAACAGTATCTTATCGGCCTGCATATAACCCGCAGGACGCTCATGCGCGACGATGTCATAAGAGCAATATGCGTTGCGAGCTTCCTCTTTGCGGAGATATTCTCCGTTATTCCGACAGGACTCGCCAACATCATCGACATAGACAGCGAGATATCGACCTCGATATATGATATAGAATCCGGCATCATATACCGGCCGTACAGATCAAGGCCGAAGCCTCACGCCGTTAAGACAGAGACCGCCATTGACCGAAAGATACGTAGCATAGGTCTCGAACACGATATAGAAAACGCAATAATCGACACACTCAAAAAGGTGAATTTCAGCTTCTACAAGGAGATCTCAAAGAGAGAACCCATAGATTGAACAAACGCGGAGGATATTGATGAGCACCGATATAGTTGCATATAAATGCCCGTCATGCGGAGCACCACTCTCATACACGACAGAATCACAGGATTTCGCCTGTCCTTACTGCGGCTCACACTTCACACAGGCTCAGCTCGACGGTCCGCTTGAGGGCACCTCGACCGACACAACGCCCGAACAGGCAGGCTTAGAGGAAAAGCAGAAACAGTTCGGCGACGAGAACAGATTATATACCTGCCCCGGCTGCGGAGCCGCAATCATCACGGATTCCGAGCTCGACGCGTCGGCGGAGTGCGTTTACTGCCACAGCCCGGTTGTGCTTTCCGGAAGACTTTCGGGAGAATTCCGCCCGGACAAGGTGATACCGTTCAAGAAGTCCCGCGGAGAAGCGATCATGGGGTTCAACAAGTGGACAAAAGCCAAGAAGTTCTTTCTCGCAAAAGGATTCGGAAACGCGGATCATCTGTCCAAAATCCAGGGCATATATATCCCCTTCTGGCTCGCCGACACCTGCGTGGAAGGCTCGCTCAGCGCCGACTGCTTCAAAACTCTAGGAAGCACACGGCACGGAGATTACATAGTCAAGACCGAAGCCAAGAGCGCAGCCGAAAGAGAAGGCAGCGTAATATTCCAGGGAGTGCCTGCGGACGGCTCGTCAAAAGCCGATGATGCTCTTATGGACAGCATAGAACCGTTCAATTACGGCGAACTGGTGGATTTCGACATGTCTTATCTTTCCGGTCACAACGCGCTGCGCTATGACGTTTCAAAAGATCAGGTATATGAGCGCGTGGAAAAGCGTGTCAACAGCACGGCGGAAGAGCTGTTCTCCGGCTCGATAACCGGGTACAACATTGTAAAAGTCACTTCAAAGAATTTCAGAGTCACCAACATCAACTGGCAGAATGTCATGCTGCCGATGTGGTTCCTCACATATCCGTACAAAGAAAAGATGTATTATTTCGCAATGAACGGTCAGACCGGGAAATTCGGCGGAACGCTCCCGATAAATAAGGGAAAACTCGCACTGTTCGCTTTCGGGATACCTTTCGCGGCGGCAATAGTGATATCTGCGCTGCTGGCGTTTCTGGGGGTCTAAGATATGGCAAAGAAAATATTTCTTATCTTTATCTCATCGCTCATAGCTGCAGCGTTCCTGTGTTTTCCGGCTGCTGCCGACGATCAGCAGTACGGACCGAAAGCACTGCTGATAGATATGGCCGATGTCATTCCTGCAGAGAACGAACCTGAGCTGCTCCAGAAGATCACTTCCGCAGTCGAAAAGACCGGGTTCAGCATCATAGTCTCGTCAACGAACGACATAGGCTCGCCTAAAACGGATGCCCGCACGGTAGCATACGCGGACGATCTGTATGAGGAATACTGCGGAAAGGACACCGACGGAATACTGCTGCTGATAAACTGCGATACCGAGTACGACTATATCTCCACAAGCGGCGTGTGCATCAACTATTTCAGCGACTACCGCATTGAGCTTATTCTTGACTCGATATTCGACGATCTCGTTGCTCACAGATTCACAAAGGCTGCAGAAACATTCGTAAAGAAAGCCGAATACTACTACGATCAGGGAAAGGCTAACCACCAGCAGGAGATACTCGGGCAGGAAGTCGATCTTTATGATTTCTCTGCCGCTTTCATAAGGCTGATGTTCTTTACCGGATTTGCCGCACTGATAGTATCTGTCAGCATTTACTCATATTATGCGTCGCATTATAAGCTCCAGGCGCCGACCACCCAGAACTATATGCTGAAGGATTCGCTTTATTTCACCAGGAAAAACGATGTGTTCATCGGCAACATAACCACCCGCATATATTCTCCGCGTTCATCATCTTCGGGCGGCGGACATTCGTCCGGCCACTCGCACCACAGCTCAACGCACCATTCCAGCAGCGGCGGAAGACACGGCGGCGGCGGAAGACACAGATAACCGCGGCACACCGAAACAGGAGAAACATGAAAAAAAGATATTTTGCGGCATTTACGGCCGCTGTACTGATGCTGGCCTGCAGCTGTTCAAAGCCTGCTGAAAAAGCGGAAATAAAAATCCCGATACTCGAAGGCGATTCCTCAAAGAGCTACAAAACGGCGGAAGCAGCCTGCCGCGACCTTGAATCATACACGAATATCGCCGGAACGGTGGAATACGCCTACGCTGAGACTCTCACGATAGATCACGACACCAATATCCTCGAATATAATGTGACCAAAGGAGATCACCTCAGCAAAGGAGACGTAATAGCAGTATTTTCCTCGGCAGACATGAACTATGAATATCAGAGCCAGAAAATACTGACCGACAACGCCTATTCCGCCTATACCGCTTCGGGAACAGAATCCGCAAGGCTTGAATATGAGCAGCAGAAGCTCCGGCTCGATCTCGTCCAGTACAAAATAGACAGCTATACGATCAGAGCTCCGTATGACTGCATCATATCCAACATCAGCTTATTCGAAACGGGAGACGCAGTTGCTGCGGGAACACCGGTCTGCACCGTCGCAAAACCCGGCGATGTTTATGTGTCTGTGGACAGAAATCTGGACAAGTTTTCCTTAGGCACGCCGGTAAAGCTGAAATTCGGCACCGACGAGACCTACACGGGAAAAGTCGTTATGCCGTACAACAGCAGATATAACAGCGGCGTAGGCGCAAAGGTACTGATAGCGTTCGACGAGGGCGAATACGCACGCGCCTCAGGGGATATAGGAAATCTTGTTACAGCGGGCTGGGCTACAGTCTCGGTAAAGGTTTATGACAAGCATGACGCACTTTGCATACCCAAAGAGGCGGTCATGGTATATTCCGGCACAACATACTGCTATATCGTGAACGACGGCACGCGCACAAGAATACCGATCGAGACCGGCGAAACAGTCAACGATCTCACAATAGTATTGAGCGGTCTCACCGAGGGAGACATCGTATCATACTGATTTAATATAAAAAAACAGACGAAAGGCATATTTGTTTATCCCCCCGCCTCCGGCGGGGGATAATCGGAAATAAAACCTGTCTGTTCTTTGGATAAGCATAACAAAACTCCGGCAGCACACGCTGTCGGAGTAATTGTTTTTTGAAGCTCACTTGATATTGTATTTCTTCTTGAACTTATCAACGCGTCCGCCTGCATCAACAAGCTTCTGCTTTCCGGTGAAGAAAGGGTGGCAATTGGAGCAAATTTCTACTTTGATGTCCTTTTTAGTGGAACGTGTTTCAAATGTAGCTCCGCACGCGCACTTTATCGTTGTTGCTTCATACTTGGGATGGATTCCCTCTTTCATTGCCGTCACCGCCTTTTTCCAGATAATAGCATCAATGGGGAGCAACCCAATGACGACTGCTGAGAATAAATTATATCACTGTCCGCACGATTTGTCAATACCTGTTTCGCGGATTTTGAAATATTTTTTCTTGTTTTACGAGCGCCGGATCATTCTGCCGGAGCAGTGGTCTCTTTCCTGAGAAGCTCCTCAAAAATGCCCGTATTTGCCGGTTCAATGGGATTCTGCACAGGCGGGTTCTGTGTGAAGTCTATCTCGGTCTCAATGAGCTTTCCGGATCTTCCGGTGGTACGGCTCGTTACCATAATAGTATATGTGTGAACGTCCGTTGCGCTGACTTCCCAGTCGATCACTCTCGTCAAACTTATCTCTTTTATGACTGTCTTCTCCTCGACAAGCGTGCCGTCGATATAGAATTTTACTTCAAATTCAGCCTCAAGCTTTGAATCTATCGGCACTGAGATAGTCGATGTCTTTATGGCTCTTTCGCCGGCTACCGTGACCTCGATGCGCTGATTGGGCTCCACTATGGTGTTGGGGTCAACGCTCTGCTCAATGATTGTACCGGGCTCCTGCTGTGAGGTGTCGTCATATTTCGGGACGAGCACTATTCCCTTTGCGAGCTTTACAGCTTCCTCAAAGGACATTCCCACCATTCCGGGAACTCTTATCTCCTGCTGCGGAGAACCGAGGCTTACAAAGCAGGTGATCATTGTACCCTTATCCACCATTGTTCTCGCGGCGGGCGTCGTACTGATGACGCAGTTGCGCTGAACGGTATCGCTCTCAACATACTGTATCTCATATTTAAGGCCCTGCTTTTCTATCAGCGTCTTTACGGCTTCGATGTTCTGGTCCTTGTAATCATCCACCTCGACCTGCTTTGCACCGATGCTTATAGTCACGGATATCTCGTCGGCCTTCTTTATCCTTGTGCCGGGATCGGGAGACTGTGCTATAACAACATCCTGCTTTGCATTATCATCGTACTTATCAATATAATTGAAATTGAGGTTGGAATACTTCATTTCAAGCTGATAGCGCTCAAGGCCGATAAGCTTGGGAACTTCTATCGTGTTCGGATCTTCCGTTGTCGTGACCTCGGCATTCTTGTCAGGCTTTTTCTCATCGCTGCCGCAGGACGACATACAGAGCACCATTATAAATGCGGCAAATACCGCGAATATCTTTTTCATTTCCGTGCAGATGTCCTTTCTCTGATGATAGATCACAGCTGCCGTCACATAATGTGTGGTATTTTGTCTTTCTCCCCTCATTGACGGCACAATAATCATACTTTACTATAATAGCATAGTTGCGCTCATTTGTCAATCGGAAAAATAAGGCGATTTCACCAAACGCAGAAGCAAATCTATTGCATTTTAGGAGAATTTGTGGTATTATTATCCTATATCGCGCTTACTGAAATAAAAAAACAGAGTATCTCCCGGTTTTATTCAAAAAAATATACAAAACCCCTTGACAAGTGAGCAAATATGTGCTAAAATATGCTTACCTCGTTAAAAGGGGCTTATTTTTTTGCTGTGCGCAAAAAGCACAGAACCGCAAAAATACGCTTCTTCCGCGGTCATAAGGACTTCGGGCATGAGGGAGGCTTAGTCCGTTCGGTGTAACGGATAATAAAATAGGAGGTGCCGAAATGAGAGTTAAGATTACACTCGCATGCACAGAGTGCAAGCAGCGCAATTACAACACCAAGAAAAACAAGAAGAATGACCCCGACAGGATCGAAATGAACAAGTACTGCAGATTCTGCCGCAAGCACACTCTCCATAAGGAAACCAAGTAAGGAGGATCGTATGGCAGACAAGGAAAAAGCGCTCGAAGCGGCGAAGGCTGCTGCGGCTGCAAAGCCGAAGAAAAAGCGCTCGATACGCAAGTATTTCAAAGATGCCAGGTCCGAATTCAAAAAGGTTGTGTGGCCGTCAAGGAAACAGGTGTTCAACAACACTACGGTAGTTATCATTTCCCTGGTGGTATCCGGCGCGGCGGTATGGCTGCTCGACACGGGCTTCGGCTCGCTGATCAAGCTTATGCTCGGCAAGTTCGGCCAGCAGTAATGTATTAGGTAAGGAGTTTATCAATGTCGGAATCCAAATGGTATATCCTTCACACCTATTCCGGTTACGAGAACAAGGTGGCGAATGACATCAAGACACTCGCGGAAAACAGAAATCTTCAGAACCTTATCGAAGATGTAATGGTACCGATCGGACCCGCTACTGACGAAGTCACGGGAAAGCCGATACTCGACAGAGAGGGCAACCAGAAGGAAGAAAAACTGTTCCCCTGCTATGTGTATGTCAAGATGGTCATGACAGACGAGACTTGGTATATCTGCCGCAATACCCGCGGCGTTACGGGATTTGTAGGTCCCGGATCCAAACCGATACCGCTCACGGATGAAGAGATCGAAAATCTCGGCGTGGCAAAGAAGACCGCAGGTCCTTCCGTAAAGGCGGGAGACAGAGTGAACATCATATCCGGTGCGCTCAGCGGTTTTGAAGGTACTGTCAAAGAAGTCGATGAAGCGGAGAGCAAGGTGCTCGTTACCGTTTCCATGTTCGGAAGAGAGACTCCGACAACACTCGACCTTTCGGCAGTGGAAAAGATCAATGTTTGATCGTTCTTTTAATTTTTTTGGAGGTAAAATAAAATGGCTCAGAAGGTAGTCGGATTTATCAAATTGCAGATACCCGCAGGAAAAGCTACTCCTGCACCGCCGGTAGGACCCGCACTTGGTCAGCACGGCGTAAACATCATGGCGTTCACAAAGGAATTCAACGAGCGCACAAAGAATGACGCCGGTCTTATCATACCGGTAGTTATCACAGTATATGCGGACAGAAGCTTCACTTTTGTTACAAAGACTCCGCCCGCAGCAGTCCTCATCAAGAAGGCTTGCGGCATCGAGACAGCTTCGGGAACCCCGAACAAGACAAAGGTCGCAAAGATCACAAAGGCTCAGGTTAAGGCTATCGCAGAACAGAAGATGCCCGACCTCAACGCAGGCTCCGTAGAAGCAGCTATGTCCATGATTAAGGGAACAGCTCGTTCAATGGGCGTAGAAGTAGTTGACTAAACAAAATGTATCAGTGGGAGGTCTATTGACCGTCTGACCACAAGGAGGATTATATAATATGAAGCACGGAAAGAAATATAGCGAAAGCGCAAAGCTTGTTGATTCCACAAAATTATATGAAGTAGCGGAGGCTTGCGATCTCGTATGCAAAACCGCTAAGGCAAAGTTTGACGAAACAGTTGAACTTCATGTAAGACTCGGCGTTGACTCCCGTCACGCTGACCAGCAGGTAAGAGGCGCCGTTGTTCTCCCCAACGGTACCGGTAAGACCGTTAGAACACTCGTATTCACAAAGGGCGATAAGATCAAGGAAGCAGAAGATGCAGGTTCTGATTACATCGCTGATGACGATACCGTAAAGAAGATCATGGACGGCTGGATGGATTTCGACGTAGTTATCGCATCTCCCGACATGATGGGCGTTGTAGGACGTCTCGGTAAGGTGCTCGGTCCGAGAGGACTCATGCCGAACCCCAAGGCAGGTACTGTAACTCCCGAAATAGGCAAGGCTATCGCTGATGCCAAGGCTGGTAAGATCGAGTACAGACTCGATAAGACCAACATCATCCACTGCCCGATCGGTAAGGCTTCTTTTGGTCAGGAAAAGCTCTCCGAGAACCTCGAAGCTCTCATGGGCGCTATCGTAAAGGCTAAGCCTGCTGCAGCAAAAGGCCAGTATATCAAGAGCTGCGTGGTTACTTCCACAATGGGCCCCGGCGTCAAGATCAACCCCGTTAAGTACGGCGCATAAGACTTTTAGTCGCTCGCGCATAAGACTTTTAGTCGCTCGCGCTTGAGACTTTTAGTCGCTCGCGCTTGAGATTGGGGGAAACCTTTTGTGAACAAAAGGTTATCCCCCAAACCCCTTTCCAAAAAACTTTACATGCTTCGCGTGTTATTAATAAGTTTTTTGGTTATTATAAAAATAACCGACCCGTTTCAATCGAAGCGGGTCGATTTTGTTTGTAAAACCGTAGCAAATAGGAGCGTGAGGGCACAGCACGGCCAAGGGAACATGGGGTTGGGCATCTGCAATATTGACATTTCCGAATAATTATAGTATAATGTTAGAATATTAAATCAGCCGACAGCTCCAACGGAGGAACTATGAAAAATAACAGCTTGAAATGGATGTTGGTGCTCACAGCATCTTATATCACCCTGCTTTCCGCGTGCGGACAGAATACCGGAAACAATGCGGAATCCACGACTACCACTGCCGCCGAAACAAGCATATCGCAGGAGATGGCAACTGCACCCGAAAGCACAGCAAAGACAACTGACGCTCCGGCGCAGGAAACATCCGATACCGCAAAACAGACAGCTCATACCGTAGATAAGTCGAACTGGCCGATAATGACCGTAAACGTCACCGGCAGCAAGACCGCCGATATTACAGTTCAGTCCGGAGGCCGCGTTTATTACGGACTCAGCATAAGCCTGGTTGATCCCACGCTCCCCGGTTACGATACAGGCACTTTCTTCTCATTGTCCCTCACTTATTTTCAGGAAACCAATGAGCGTTGGTGCTGGCTGAAGCATCCGTATCCAACCTATCCCGTTGATGAACCCGACATCGAAGTTCCCTATGAAAACATAGGCGGAAATGATTATGTGTTCCATGTTACGCTTCCCGAAAGCACAAGCGTCACGTTCGGCAATATCACCGAGTACGCGCTCTGGCTTCAGGAAAACCCCGCCGAGACAAGCTTCAACGTTGTCGGACCTTACTCTGCCGTAGATGTGACAGCAGAAGGCTCGGATTTCTCAGAAACGCCCGAGTCCGATCTCCCTATGTCCGAAGCCGACAAACAGAGATTTGAAGCCGCGATCGTTGCCGTTGCCGGAAGCTACCGCGACGATAAAGGGCACAGCCTCTATCTGGACGGAGCAAACGGAAGCTATCTCTTCTGGCCGTCCGGATTTGAACTTTATGATAAGATAGAAGTGTACGACTGGCAGGAAAATGAGTATTACGAAATCAGAAAATCCGTTGACGCGAGCGGCACTGCAACAGTAGATATCAAATGCGTAAAGGGTTATAACGAGGGCAAGAGCATAAAATTCGTGATAAGCGGCAGCACCATAACAGTAAGCTGTGCCGGTGAGACCGCGACCTTTGACCCAGGCAACAAGATATGAACCGAAAAATTTACGCAAATCTATTGACAATTTGAGATAATGGTAGTATAATATAGAAAAGAAATAAATAATACCAAACATATAGGATTTGTATGTTTGGCTAGAAAAAACAAAAGAAGGCGATAATTATGAATGAAAAGGTAAGAAGAACGGTAATTGCGGCAATGTTTGCGGCACTTATCTGTGTGGCTACACTGCTGATTCAGATCCCGACGGTAACAAAGGGATACGTCAATCTCGGCGACTGCTTTGTGCTGATCGCAGGCTGGATATGCGGCGCAAACTGGGGATTTGCCGCAGCAGCCATAGGCTCGGCGCTCGCAGATGTTATAGCGGGATATGCGATATTCGCACCGGCGACGTTCCTTATCAAGGGAATAATGGCGCTGATCGCGGTATTTGCCGCTAAAGCATTCGCATCTCACGCAGCAGTCGGCAGAATATTCTCCGCTGTATGCGCAGAGCTTTTCATGGCGTTCGGCTACTTTGTGTTTGAGTGGATATTCATTACAGGCAACATCGTTTCAGCAGCTGTGGGTATCCCTGAGAACCTTATACAGGGCGGTGTGGGAGTACTCGCCGCAGTCGCTATCATGACTGCGCTCGAACGCACGCGGGCCGCGGAAATGCTCAGATTCAAGTAAACAGGTACAATAAAGCAAACAGCTCCGTCATCGGTGATTTTCCCGGTGACGGAGTTTCTTTTTCAGCCAAGCGATATAGACTCGTCCATATTCTCCCATCGCTGATATTTATACCACATATATTCCTGCTTAAGGTGGCTTTTGCCGTCATATTCATTATTGCTGCATGTATAGACTGCTTCAAGCCCGTTAACATATTGGCCGAGGTATTTTTCTTCTTCGTCCTTAAATCCAACAGGAAGGTTGGTCATTTCCTCCTCACTGTATATTACAGCGCATTTCCCTTCCTGAAGCAGGAAGATCACCGATCGTCCGTCCGAAGCATCGAGATATGTCCATTCACAGTTATAATAACCGTCCCATTCCCATGGTATCGGCTCGGCAAGCTCACTGCCCAGCTTTTTGCACAGCTCACCGAAGCGCAGCCCGAAAAGCGAATTATCAACATAGAACACACCACTACTGCTCCAGCGATAAAGAGGACGATCCTCCGGCGGCGTGTATGAATCGTCGAATTTTCCTGCAGCTTCCGCTCTTATCGCTTTGCCGTCCTTGAATGTGACATTGATCTCGGAAGTGAATATATAATTCTTATCGCCTCTTGTATACAGAGTTCCCCGCATGATGTCTTTCGAGATTTCAGGCTTTACGATAAATTCTCCGTCCGGCGTAACGATCTTCACATTACTGAAAACATCGAGCATCTCGGGACACAGATATATTTTCAGAGTGCCGCTGTTCGTAAAGGCTTTCTCAATATTGACCGAATTGCCCTCTTTGTTATATGAGACCTTGAATATAGAATGATCAAGCCCTCCGTCCCTGTCGAGCCAGTAAAACGCCTGAGTCTTCCGCAGAGACGCATTTACATCAGTGTTCCACAATATCGTTTCGGGAAGCGGATCACGTTTATATTTGCTGACCCACGTTACAGCGCAGGTGTTTTCATAGGATAACGCGGCTTTTTCGCGTGCATGCAGCCACATTACCACCTCATTTCCGGTATATACCGGCTGCATCCTCGTTTCAAGATCGCTCCAGTGCTCGTTATGCGTACCGTTTTTATGTATAAATGTTTCGTAGGTGCACTTTACGCCATATACAGCGTTCACACTCAGAAGCATAGAGTCATACTCAGCCGCCATAGTGTTCCTGTTGTATGCGGTATCATTTTCGCCCATCTGTATGCATATCGGAAGATTTGCCATATTCTCGAGGCGCTGCTCATTAGGATAGCCCGCTGACATATTGACCGCAGCGAATCTGTCGGCTATTCGCGGGGACGCAGCATAAACGCCGTCTCCACCGGAAGAAAATCCAAGCAGATATACTCTGTTCGGGTCAACGTTGTAAAACGCTATCGCATCTTCTATTATCCTGTCATAAAACTGAAATGACTCCGGGCGGAAGTGCTCATCCCACGATGCTCTTACACAGCACGGAACAACATAGATACCGTTATCAATGTTACAGCTGTAGTAGTGCTGCATAAACTCATACTGTTCTAAGGCAATGTTCTTATCGCAGTTTCCTCCGCCCCTCAGACCTATATAGAGAGGATATCCGTTTTCGTCGGGCTTCCCTATCTTCTGAAATGAAATATACTGCTTTACACCGTCAATTGTCATGCTGCCTGACTCAAGCTCATCTCTTCTTCCGGAAATGTCTTCTAAATACTGACTGTATAATTTATCCTTATAGGCATTGATACCTTCAATGCTTGTGAGATCTGTAACTTCAGGAGCCGGAACTGCAGTTGATTCAGACGATTCTGAGAGCGAGCTTTCTGCGGTGTTCTTGTCATTGCCCGAAGAGCAGGCCGATAATACTGTAAATGCTGCTGCAAGAAACACCGATAGTTTTTTTCTGTATTTTTTCATTTTTCCTCCCGTATTCATCTGAATAAAGGGTACCTCTAAAATCAATACAAATTCATAAACGCTACAACGAGCGAAATAACAGTTCCGATAATGATGAGCGGATTTGTGAAGATAACAGCAAGCTGCTTCCCAACACTTATTCCTGCCTCACTTTTCAGCTTCAGCAGTTTCAGCAGCGCCGCCGCGACCAGAAACAGCGCGCCGCCATAGAACACTATTGTCTGTATGATCGCCACGATGCTTCTGAAAGCGGCAAAAAATGCATCTGCACCGGCGTCGCCGAGAGTTTGGGGAAGATACGTCCTTACGCCGACAAAGACATTATTAATGACATGACAGATTATGCACGGAACTACCGACCCGCTGCGAACCGCGATCAGTGCGAGGAACGCGCCGAACATGAAGGCATACAGAAACTGGTCAAAATTGAAGTGGGCCATAGCGAACATCAGCGCAGAAGTGATGACTGCTGCGGCATCGCCGTATTTTCTGAGCGGCTTCACCAGAAAATGGCGATAGATGAGCTCCTCACATACCGGAGCAATGATAACGCTCCCGATCTCGAATGCGATGAACTGATATGCATTCTGGGGCATAAGATTCGAAAACGCGGTTTTAGTCTCCGGTACACTGTACAGCGCGTTCAGCCACTTCGAAACCAAGCCGGTGATAAGCCCGCCCATCATAGCCGCCCACATACCGCTGACGAACAGCATCGCGGTCTCGCCGGGTATCCTGCGGTATTCCTCTTCCCCGCGGAATGGGAGTATGCCGCCCTTTTTCGGCATATCACTGCGGAATATCAGCGCTAAAGCAACCAGCGGCACAAGATATGACATAACGCCGTTCATGAATATCACGAATGCGTATTTCTGATCTATGGCATCGCTGCCGAAAGAATTTTCTATGAAAGAAAGTCCCGGCACCAGCATCAGATCGCGAAAAGCATAAGCAATGTACAGATAGTTAACGATAAAAATGATCACAGCCGCGCCGTATTTATAAGCAAGGCCTTTAAAGCCGTCGATCCTGCTATCGGAAACGAACAATAGTTTTCACCTCACTGTGCGCTCAGCGCGGAAAATATGATGTTGCTGAGCACTCCTGTAAACGTATCGGCTATCATCACCAGAGAAATCAGCGCCGGCACCGTAAATATCAGCATAAGCGCCTTTTTCCCGTTGGAGATCTCCGGGCAGACTTTTTTGACCTTATAGCGCTTTATCTTCCTTATCTTGAGTATCGCCGACACAACACCGACTATGGCAAAAATGATGATACTTACCATGAATATCCCGTATATTGCCACCCAGACCATATCCTCGTCCGGAATAGTTCCTGTGTTTCCTTTAAGGATAAACTCCTGCACGCCGTTGGTCGTCATCAGAAGTATCATTATACCGCCTATGCCGTTGACCATCGCGTGTATTATCATAGTCGGGAATATCGAACCGGTAACATTTGCAATATATCCGAGCGCTATGCCTATCACCGCGGTATAGAAGAACTGCTGGAAATTTCCGTGGTAGAGCCCGAACATAATGCCGGTGGTGATTATCGCGAAACCGTTGCCGTACTGCTTAAGTTCGTCCATTATGAGCCCTCTGAATATGAACTCCTCAAATACCGGCGCTATAACGACCAGCATAAAGAACATGAACAGAGCTTCGCCGAAACTTCCGGAAGCCTGCGCAACGACTGTGTTGAGTTTTCTTGCGATATCGAAGTTAATGGAAATTATGAACATTATCAGCATGGTCAGCAGATTTATCACCTGTGCCATTCCATACACTGCGGGAAAATTCCCTATTGCGCGCGAACAGTTTTTCGGCACCTTATAAAGTGTCTTTATGCCCTTCCCGTCTTTACCGAGACGTCCGAACAGCACCGCGCCGACAACGGACGGCAATATCTGTAAAAACAGACCCGAAAACGACAGCTGTATGATGTACATTGCCGAATGCGAAACTCTTTCGTTCAGATCCGAATATACCGCGGTTATCAGAAAAACGGCAAGATACCTAAGAACAAATATTATCAGTATAAACAGTCCGACTTTCAGTGCGGATCTTCTGAATTCCGGCACTGTCTTCTGCGGCGTTTCACCCTCTACAATACCGGTTTCTTCAATGATATCGGAACTCATGCTTTCTTTATCCTCTTTGAATTCTTTTCCCAGTGATCGATTATCTTTGTCTGAGCGCGTTCAACAGCAAGGCTGTCGGGCGGTACGCTCTTCGTAATGGTTGAGCCTGCCGCAGTTGTGGCATTTTCTCCTATCTCGACCGGCGCGATAAGATTTGTGTTGCAGCCGATGAACGCATAGTCGCCGATCTTCGTGCGATATTTGTTTATGCCGTCATAGTTTGCGGTAACGCAGCCGCATCCGAAATTAACGCCCTTTCCGACATCGCTGTCGCCGACGTATGTAAGATGCGCAACTGCGGTGTTTATACCTATCTCGGAATTCTTGATCTCAACGAAATCGCCGATCTTCACACCGTCATGCAGCACGGTTCCGGGGCGCAGCTGAACGAACGGACCCGCCTTTACACGGTCGGCTATCCGCGAATCGTAAGCCTGAACATTGTTGAGCGTAACGCTGTTTCCTATTTTGCAGTTCTCGATAAGGGTATTGGGACCGAGCACGCAGTTCTCACCGATTACGGTGTTCCCGCGGATTATCGTGCCGGGAAGTATGCGGGTATCTCTGCCTATCGAAACGTTCTTTCCGATTATTACACCATCGGTTGATACGAATTCCACGCCGTCGTCAAGGAGCTTTCCGATGACCGCCATTTTTGCGATGATATTGAGCTGCAAAAGATCTGCGCGGCTGTTTGCACCGAGTACAACTCCGGGATCCGGAGCTGTGAAAATGCCGGCTTTTCCGCCGTTTTTGCAGATTATCTCAACGGTATCGGTAAGATAGAACTCACCGCTCGCATTGTTGTCCGAAAGTCCGGGCAGCGCATTTTTGAGCGCGTCCGCTCTGAACCAGTAAACACCGGAGTTTATCTCGGTTATCTGAAGCTGTTCGAGCGTGCAGTCCTTTTTCTCAACGATAGCGGAAAATGCACCGTTTTCATCTCTTATTATCCTGCCGTAGCCTGCGGGATCGTCAAACTCCGCGCTGACGACGGTAACATCATTCCCGCTGTGTGTATGCTCGTTCAGTGCGGCAGCAATGGTGGCGCTGTTAACGAACGGTGCGTCACCGCAGAGCACGAGCACGTTATTTCCGGAAACAAGCATTTCCTCTGCCTGCATTACTGCGTGACCGGTGCCTTTGCGCTCCTTCTGCATAAATGTGCGGAACTCTCCGCGCGACGTGAGGTATTCTTTTACAATCTCGGCGCCGTTTCCGACTATGACTCCGATATTTTCATCGGGGATTCCGGCTCCTTTAACGCTGTCGAGCACCCAGCCTATCATAGGCTCGCTGAGGACCTCGCACATTACCTTCGGCTTTGAAGAATTCATTCTTTTGCCGTCGCCCGCGGCAAGTATTATCGCATTACAGTTCATTCTGTACAGATCTCCTTTCGATAACGTCTGCGGCGATATTTCCGCAGGCTCACAACTTATTCTATTATTGCACATTTTTCCAAAATAATCAATAGGTTTTATTGATTTTAATGAACAAATGTGTTATACTCTATTATATGACACACTACCTGTCAAAAAGGGCAGAAACTTACAAATACAAATGCGAAGCGAGTAAAGTTTTTTGGAAGGGGGGTTGGGGGATAACCTTTTGTTCACAAAAGGTTTCCCCCAATCTCGAGCGGAGCGACAAAATCTAAAGCGGAGCGGCGGAAAAATGATAAAAGGATTTGAAAAAAAGCCGGCGGCGTTTGCTGCCGAAGTCAGGAATACGGCAGAAGAGCACAGTCTTGAAGAGCTTATCGACAAGGCGCGCTCCAAACAGGACGCTGTATCCGCTTACGCGGCAGTGTTCCTTGCAGTACAGAAAAGTCTTAAGCTTACACCTTTCGACACGCAGATAATAGCCGGAGGATTTCTCGACGACGAGAACATCGCGGAACTCGCTACCGGCGAGGGAAAGACGATAGCTGCGGTATTCGCAGCTTTCATGTCGGTGTGCAGAGGCGAGCGCGTCCATATACTCACATTCAACGACTATCTGGCAAAACGCGACCGCGAGTGGATGAAGCCGGCGTACGATCTTCTTGGCGTATCGACTGCGTACATCACCGAAGCTGTTCCGCGCAAGGAACGCAGAGCCGCTTACAAAGCAGACGTGCTGTATTCCACAGTCAAAGAATGCGGATTCGATTTTCTGCGTGATTTTCTCGTGTTCCCGCCGGACGAACCGGTCGCCGGATATTACGGGAAAGTGATCGTTGACGAAGCGGATTCGCTGCTTATCGACGAAGCGAGGATACCGATGATCGCCGCCGGAGTCATGGACGTTGACAAGGACGAGGAGCTCCCGGATATCCTATCGTTCGCAGAACAGCTCGGCGAGCAGGATTTCGGCACGGACGAGAGCACAGGTCAGGCATTCCTCACGCCGTCCGGAGAAAAAAAGGCGGAACAGCACTTCGGGCTCGACAACATCTACGACGAAGAAAACAACGACCTTCTGTCAAAGCTGAATGACTGTCTGAAAGCGCTTTATGTTCTGAAAGAAGACAAGGATTATATCGTGAAGGACGGCGCGGTGCGCATAATCGACGTGTTCACGGGACGCGTCGCCGAGAATCGCAGCTACCCCGGCACGCTGCAGTCGGCTGTAGAGCTCAAACACGGACTTTCCGTGACCGAGCGCGGCGTTATCATGGGAAGCATACCGGTGCAGTTCTTCCTGCGCCAGTATAAGAGCGTCGCGGGAATGACCGGCACCGCCATGAGCGCGAAGGACGAGTTTGCGGAGCTGTACGGCCTGATCGTAAAGCACATCGACCCGAACACTCCCTCCCGCCGCGAGGATCTTCCGATAGCCGTTTACTACGACGAGGACAGCAAACTGAAAGCAGTCGCGGAAGAAGTCGTAAAAGCGCACGAAAAGCGTCAGCCTGTGCTTATCGGAACTGCTGATATATCACAGAGCGAGAAGCTCTCCGCCATTCTGAACGAAGCCGGTATAGAGCATAACGTCCTGAACGCAAAGAACGACGAGCTCGAAGCGGAAATAATCAAGAATGCCGGAATGCCCGGAGCAGTCACGGTCTCGACCAATATGGCAGGACGCGGCGTTGATATAAAGCTCGGCGGCGCAGACGAGAAATTCCGCGATGAAGCTGTCGAAACCGGCGGATTGTACGCTATCGGCACATTTCTCGCCGAAAGCGCGCGCATAAACGACCAGCTCCGCGGACGTTCGGCGCGTCAGGGCGACCCCGGGCAGAGCAGGATCTTCGTATCGCTCGACGAACCGATCATGAAGATATGCAAGCTGAAAAAGCTCGTAGGAGCAGGCAGATATCCCGATCCGACCACGGAAGAGATCACCGAAAAAGCGGTGGTGAAGGAAGTATCGCGGCTGCAGGTGATAATGCAGGGCAAAACGCTCGACGAGCGTGTAAGACTGCTGAAATTTACGACAATAGGCGAAAAGCACCGCGACCTGACATTCGGACTGAGACGCAGATATCTCAGCGGAGAAAAAGAACCCACGATCTGGCAGAACAGCTTCCCGGATCTGTATGAAGAAGCGGAAAAGAAATACGGCGCGGACGCGCTGCGTAAAACGCAGGCCGAATATGTCTCCGCGTTGATAAACATACACTGGAACAGATATCTTGAATATACCTCATTCCTGCGCGAGGGCATACATCTTACCGCGATAGGCGGCAAAGACCCTGCCGAGGAATACAACATCGGCTGCGAGGAATACTATGAATCGATAGGAGAAAGCATAACTGAGGACATGGGCACCGCTCTGGAAGAGCTTATCGAAAAGACTCCCGACGGGCTTAAGATACCTGTCCCGAAGAAGATATACACCTACCTGCTCGAAGATACCGGCGACGAGCTCGAACGCCGCACTCTTGCGGAATTTCTCGACGGCCCCGACACAGAGGACGAGGAATACGCCGAATACTACTCCGACGAAGCCGACGAACAGGAAGAAACATCGGAAGAAGAAACTTTGGAAAACGAGCCGGAAGATAAACAGAAAAACGAACAGGAAGCTCCGGCAAAGGAGAAGAAAGGCTTCTTCTCGAAGCTGTTCGGAAGCCGGAAGGACAGCAAATGACACTTTACATGACCGACCTTGACGGCACGCTGCTCGACAATTCCGGAAAGCTGAAACCGAGAGCTGCCGATATGCTAAACAGCTTCATCGAAAACGGCACGCTGTTCTCATACTGCACCGCGCGCGGGATAGCTACCGCCGGAGAGATAACGAAGCGGCTACAGCTGCGCACTCCGGTGTCGGTGATGAACGGTGTGTTCATCTACGACCCGGTGACCGGCGAATATCCCGTGAAGAACATTTTCACGGCAGAACAGGCGAAGCTTCTTAAAAAAGCGATAACCGAAAACTCCGAAACTCCCATGGTATTCGCCCTTATCGACGGGAAAGAGCGCGTCAGCTTCATTGAAAACTCTCCGAACCTGAAAGGACATCTTTCAAGGCGTAAAGGCGACAGGCGCCGCCGGCCGCTCAGCGACTATGACGGGCTTTTCGACGGCGAAGTATATTATGCGGCATTCATAAATCCGAAGAACAAGCCGGAGCTCGACCGTGTGTTCTGCGCAGAAAACGGCTTTATGAGCACATACTACACCGATACATATGACACCCGCGACAACTGGTATGAGATATTTCCGATAACTGCAGGAAAAGCCAATTCAGCCCGGAAAATCAAGGAGCTCACAGGCGCGGACGAGCTGGTCGTGTTCGGAGACAACGCAAACGATATATCCATGTTCGCGGCGGCCGACAGAAAATATGCGGTAGAAAACGCAATACCCGAGCTGAAAGAGCTCGCAGACGGCGTTATCGGATCAAACGAGCGCTGCGGCGTACCCGAATTCATCGAAAAGGATATATATCCGGTGTTCGGCTATACGCGCCCTGAGACGTCCGAGCCGGACGAAGCGCGGTTCGCCGCGTCCGTCGCGAAAGCTCTTGAGCGCGAAAGGACAACTATCGGAACTCTCAACGAAAAAACAGTGCATCACACACTCAAATGCTATTACTGCGACGAATCCGGCCACGAGGCAAAGATAGGCGGTCTGTATGCCGACGGCGTGGGCGAAAACGGCATTTTTGAGATACAGAGCGCTAATTTCGGCTATCTTTCAAAAAAACTGCCGCAGATGCTATCGGCGAGCCATGTGACGGTCATCTACCCGTACGCGAAGATAACGCACAACTATTCGATAAACAGTCAGACCGGCGAGATAATGTCCGTCACGAAGCATACCGACAGCTCTTATTCAAAGCTGTTCCTTGAGCTGTACCGGATGAAGGCGTTTCTCACAAATCCGAACCTCACGGTGCTGATATCGTTCCTGGAAATCGACAAGAAGCTGTTCTACAAGGACGAACGGAAGATACGCCGGAAGGGAATGAAAAAAGAGAAGATCCCGAAGAAGCTGCTCAGCGAGATACGCCTCGACTGTGCGGAAGACTATAAGGTATTTCTGCCGGAAGGACTGCCAAAGCGTTTCACAAAGGCGGAGCTACAGAAGCTCATACGCACGACGGACGCGGGGCTGATGCTCTCGGTGCTCGAATTTGTTGGAACAGTCATACGCGCAGGAAAAAGCGGAAACAGCATAGTTTATGAACTTGTGGAAACGGAGCAATGATATGGGGCTGTTCGGAAGAAATTACGGAAATGACAAAGAATATGATGATGACACAGAGATCTACGATGCGGACGAGGAATACGACCTGTACGCAGACAGCGCTCTGTTCATCGAGGCACCGCCCTTGCAGACCACGACGCTGACCGTATATCCAAGAGATATTTACAGTCTCGATACCGATGCTGTGCTTGAAAATGCTAACGAGCTGCCATATGATCTCAGATATTATCTCGACACAAGGCGCGCGTTCTCGCGGGCTCTTGAAAGCTGCCGCGAGGAGATCACGGGCTTTGAGAGCTATGAGGGCGGGCGGTCTGCGGAATACTCCGCCGGCTTCGACTATGACGGAAACGACATAATGATATATTTTACTCTGAGCCGTGAGGGCGACAGCGCAGGATATGTGTTTACGGCACATATCATAGTAAACGGACAGTCTGCACCGCAGCTCGAAACAACATACTATTAATTCGGGAGGTATGAACTGCATGATAAGACCCGCACCGCTTTTCAGCGACAATATGGTATTACAGAAAGGAAAGAACATCGCCGTTTTCGGCAAAGGCGCCGACGGCGAACGCGTGAACGTCAAGTTCGGAAGCGATACCGCGTCCGCGGTCGTTTCCGGCGGAGAGTGGAAAGTAATGCTCCCCGCGCGCGAAAAATACGAACGTTACCTTGAAATGACCGTCACGGGCGAGGGATATTCCCGCACATTCAGAAATATCGCAATAGGCGAAGTATGGCTCGCCGGCGGCCAGTCGAATATGGAGTACGAGCTGCAGAACTGCACCACCGGAAAACAGCATTTAGAGAACGACAAGCCGGACGTGCGCTTCTATTACACACCGAAAATAAACAGTCTTGAGCCCGACTACGAAAAAACAGTGGCAAACACCGGCTGGAACCTTTTCGAGGGAGAGAGCCCCAAAAGCTGGTCGGCAGTCGGATATATCTTCGCAAAGGAGCTTTCCGAGCGACTCGGCTGCACAGTCGGCGTTATCGGCTGCAACTGGGGCGGCACGAAAGCCTGCCACTGGATGAGCGAGGAAAGCTTAAAGAGCGACACAGATATGCGTTTCGACTATGACAAATACCTCGCGCTCATCAAAAACAACTCCCCCGAACAGCTCACCGAAATATACCGCGAATACGAGCGCTACAACGCCGACTGGGAGCACAGAAGAGACGAATATTACGCAAACACTCCCGACCCGACATGGGAAGACTGCCTTAAAGCATGCGGAGAGTGCCGCTATCCCGGACCTCCCGTTCCGCTCAATCCGTTCAGCCCCACCGCGCTCTACCGAAGCATGATAAAAGTCGTGTGTCCGTACACGCTCGCGGGATTTATTTACTATCAGGGCGAGAGCGACGACGACAACCCCGGTGCTTACTACAAGATGCTCCGCGGACTTATCGGACTCTGGCGCTCCGACTGGGGCGATGACGAGCTCCCGTTCATGATCGTCCAGCTCCCCATGCACAGCTACGTCGGCGATACGCGCACCGAAAACTGGTCGGTGATACGCGAGGCGCAGGACAAAGTGTACCGCACGATAAAGAACACCGGACTTGCCGTCTGCATAGACTGCGGCGAGTTCAACGAGATACACCCGCATGATAAAGAGCAGGTCGCGCACAGACTTTGCTTACAGGCAATGTATAATGTTTACGGCGACAGAAATGAAGAATACAACGCGCCGATATTTGATTCCTGCGTACAGAAAAACGGCGGCATCGAAGTCACTGTCAGAACTTCAACACCGCTCGAAAAGCGCACGGAATTCACCGGTTTCAAGCTCGCCGGAGCTGACGGCGAATACAAGCCCGCAGACTGCACATTAAGCGGCAATAAGATCTTCGTGTCCTCGCCGGACGTTCCCGAGCCGCTCCATATCCGCTATCTGTGGATCAACTATTCGGCGGATATCCCGATATACAATAAGGCGGGACTGCCGTTAGCCCCGTTCAGAGCGTGAGAAGATTCGCCCTACCCCCTGCCCCCTCCCCTAAAGGGGAGGGGGTTCTGTTTTATTCCGCGGGGGGGCGGAGCCCCCCACACCCCTCCTGTTTGCAGGGTGCGGGGTGTCTCCCCGAACGCGGGCGAGGTGGAGCTTTTGCAAAGCAAAAGCCACAGAGAGGGCTGACCGACAGACTCGAAACCCCACAAGAAGAAAAAACAAGCCCCCTCCCCTTGGGGAGAGGGTTGGGGGTGGGGCCACTCATTCTTTATACGGCCTGCCGCATTCGCTGCAGAATCTTCCTTTGTTCTCAGTTCCGCAGTCCGGACATTTCCACGGCTTTATCGGTGCTTTCCCACCGCACTCCGGACAGAACTTCGATGTGTTCTCACTTCCGCAGCCGCATACCCAGCGCGTATCGTCGATCCATTTTCCGGTAGAAACCGGAGATCCCGGCATACCGTTGCTGATCAGCTCGTTAAAACCGCCGGGATTCATCATATTGGGCGGACCATACATCATCTGAGGCGGTCCATAAAGCGCCTGCACAGGCGGCTGCATCTGCACAAGTCCCTGAAGCTGAGGCTCATTACTGAGCATCTCTTTAAACTTACGCTCAATCTCAGCTTTCTCTTCATCTGTCATTTTACCATTTTTATTGCTCTTTCCGTGGCTCTTCATCATTGCTCTCCTTTTGCTTCGATCTCCTTCATTACATCTGCCGCATTGGTGAGATCCACGCCGCTCTTCGCCATTTTCAGATTAATGCCTATGCCGACGATTATCGGCAGATAAAATGTCAGGAAACGCCAGATAAACATCGAAACTCCGGTGTAATAGTCGCCGAATATAGGCTTGAAAAACGCCGCGTAGCTGCCTTCTGCTGCTCCCATAGCTCCTGGGAGCGGTACGAATGCCGAGATCATCAGCACGAACGCCTGGCACGAAATGATCGTGAAGAAATCCGTATCATGCGGGATATCAAAGCCTATGTAGATCACAAATGTGATCGAGAAATACACCATAAGCTGTATGACCGTCACGATGAACATTTTGAAGATCATCATAGGCTGGCTTTTTATGAAGATGAAATTCTTGTAGTAAGTCTCAAGCTCGCGGTCAATGTATTCGAGCGCATAATCAACGTTCTTTATTATGCGTATCTTTCCGAGCAGTCTCACCAGAATGTGCGCCAGCTTGGTAGTAGCTTTTCTGAAAAACGCGAGCATAAGCAGCAACACGATAACGATCGTATTAACGATAAATCCGACTATAACGAGGAAAGTCAGCGGTTTCAGATCTCCATCGGTGAACATCGGAAGCTTGCACACCAGAAAAATCACCGAATATACAGTCAGCGTGAACTGATATACGATGAACTTGCTCAGAAGCGCCGTCATAGCCGTTCCAAGAGAAACTCCCTTCTGCATGTAGGTATATACCTGCATGGGCTGGCCTCCCGAAGCGAACGGCGTTATGCAGTTGAAATACTGCCCGACCATGGTGACAAGAAACGTCGTTCTGAATTTGATTTTCGGGTCAAGACTTCTCGCCGCAAAATGCACAGCTATGCCTTCTGCAAGCCAGTAAACCACCATGCATAACACTGCAAGCACCAGAAACAGCGGGTTAAGCTTCGCCAGAGCGCCGAATATGTTCTCGGGACCTTCCATGAACAGAACGACGACCATTATCACGAATGCTATGCCGCAGATTATCAGATTTAATTTGTTGCTCTTCTTTTTTCCCATTAACATCAATTACCTTTATCTGAAGACAGGACCGGATATATCCGTGCCGTCATCTTACCGTGCTTCCGTTAGGAATATCACCGTCAAGGAACACCACGCGCACATCGTCGCCCGCGTCACATGCGAGAAGCATTCCCTGGCTCTCTTCCCCGCAGAGCTTAGCCGGAGCAAGGTTCGCCACGAAGATTATCTTCTTTCCGATCAGGTCTTCCGGCTTATAATATTCCGCGATGCCTGAAACTATCTGTCTGCCGTTTCTGCCGTCATCGACCTGTATCTTTAAGAGCTTCTTCGATTTCGCTACCTTCTCACAGGCGGTTATCTCGCCGGTGCGGAGCTTTACTTCCGCGAATTTGTCGATATTTATGATATTCGCCTTGTCGAGGTCTTCGTCCTCTTTTATCGTCTTCTTGGGAGCGAGCATAGCATTGAGCTCGTCGATCTCCTTGTCTATATCTATGCGCGGGAACAGTATCTCTCCCTTGTGAACGGTGACATTTGCGGGTAGAACGCCGAATTCCGCAGCCTTTTCGTATGTCACATCGGCTTCAACCGCTCCTATCTGCTCCCACACCTTGGGCATGGTCACAGGCATGAACGGATAAAGCATCGTCGAGCACACCCTTATGGTATCGAGCAGAGTATAAAGCACGGTCGCAAGGCGCGCCTTGTTGGATTCGTCACGTCCGAGCACCCACGGCTCGGTCTCGTCAATATACTTGTTCGCACGGTCGATGACCTTGAATATCTCCGCAAGCGCGAGCGAATGCTGAGCTTCGTCAACAAATTTCGCCACCGGATCGCGCAGAGCCTTAGCCATAGATATGAGCTCATCATCTATCGCTTCGGGCTTTCTGTCGGTCGGAAGAGTGCCGCCAAAATATTTGTCTGCCATGGCAACTGTACGGGAAACAAGGTTTCCGAGTGCGTTGGCAAGGTCGTTGTTGATTCGCCCGATCATTATCTCATTCGAGAAGTTCGAGTCCGAGCCGTAGGGCATATCGCGGAGTATCTGATAGCGCACCGCGTCAACGCCGTAGCGCTCGCCGAGAATGAACGGGTCAACGACGTTTCCGAGCGATTTGGACATCTTCGCACCACCGAAGGTTATCCAGCCGTGACCGTAGAGGCGCTTCGGAAGCGGTATATCGAGCATCATAAGCACAGCCGGCCATACGATAGAGTGGAAACGCACTATCTCCTTGGCGGTCATGTGCATATCCGCGGGCCAGTACTTGTCGAAATCATTGTAGGTATTGTTCTCATAGCCGAGCGCGCTGATATAGTTGATGAGCGCGTCGAGCCACACATAGACGGTGTGCTTCTCGTCGAACGGAACGGGTATTCCCCATTTCACCGATGTTCTTGAAACGCAGAGATCCTCAAGTCCATCCTTTACGAAATTGTTTATCATCTCATTAACGCGGCTCTCGGGGCGCAGATAGTCGGTATTGCGCAGAAGCTCAGTCACGCGGTCGGTCATTACGGAGAGCTTGAGAAAATAAGCTTCCTCCTCAGCTTCAATGACATCTCTTCCGCAGTCGGGACATTTGCCGTCAACGAGCTGGGTCTCTGTCCAGAAGCTCTCGCACGGAACGCAGTATTTGCCCTTATATGTGCTCTTGTAGATGTAGCCCTTGTCGTAGAGCTTTCTGAAAATGTTCTGAACGGTCTCGATGTGACAAGGGTCGGTGGTTCTGATGTAGCGGTCGTAGCTTATGTTCATGAAGCTCCAGAGCTTCTTGAAGTTAGCGACTATCCCGTCAACATACTGCTGCGGCGTCATTCCCTCGGATTCCGCCTTCTGCTGTATCTTCGCGCCGTGCTCATCGGTACCGGTGAGGAACATAACGTCATAGCCCTGCATTCTCTTCATACGTGCGATAACGTCGCACGCCACTGTCGTGTAGCAGTGTCCGATATGGGGGTTGCCGGACGGATAGTATATCGGGGTGGTGATATAATATTTCTTGTTCATAAAGACCTCCGCGTAATGATATTTTTTCATTTTCATTATTCCCGTAAGAATCGCGGATAATGAAAACGGGTTATTCAGCTATTGATAAGAGATATTATACCACAAAAAGCCCGTCTTGGCAATATATAAAATATTTTACAAGAATTTTTTACATTTTTCACAGAAAAGACTTGATTTTTTTTCAATTTTCTATTAAAATAGAAGTTGTATATATATTTGTGCGATGCACAGATGAGAATTACATACGAATACCCCGCAAAAGTGTGATAGCGCCGCGCCAAAAGGTTCGGAGAGTCATTAATAAGCACAGGCGGGAAAGGGCTGAAGCCTCAGAAAGGAAAGGACAGTATTATGTCAAACAGATTATTCCAGGGAGTAGTTCACCAGATGAGAGATACCGTCGGAAGAGTCATCGGCGTTATCGACGAGAACGCTACTATCGTAGCGTGCAGTGAGCTGTCGAAGATCGGCACATCAAACGATTTCTTCTCGATAGAATTCAGCGATTCGCATGACATTTTCATCCGCGACGGATACACTTATAAGCCGTTCGGAGTACATGTCAAGCCCGATTATGCGGTATTTGTCGAAGGAACGGATGAAATGGCGGGCAAATACGCATCCATACTCGCGATATCACTGTCGAGCATCAAGCAGTATTACGACGAAAAGTACGACCGCAACAACTTCGTCAAGAACATAATCCTCGACAACGTACTGCCGGGAGATATAAGCATAAAATCGAGAGAACTCCACTTCAATGCGGATATCAACCGCGTGGTGTTCCTGATAAGCATAGTTTCGTCGAACGACGTTTCTGCATATGACGTTATACAGAACCTGTTCCCGGACAAGAACAAGGACTTCGTGTTCAACATTGCAGAGAGCGAGATAGTGCTCGTCAAGGAAATAAAGAGCGGCATCGACGTCAAGGATCTCGAAAAGCTTGCGCGTTCGATAGCTGACACGCTCCAGACAGAGTTCTTCACCCGCGTCAACATCGGTATCGGAACCCCCGTTATCGGCGTAAAGGACCTCGCGCGCTCATTCAAGGAAGCACAGATAGCGATAGAAGTCGGAAAGGTATTCGACACCGAAAAGAACATCGTAAGCTACGACAACCTCGGTATCGCAAGACTTATCTATCATCTGCCAACGACGCTCTGCGAGACATTCCTCAAGGAAGTGTTCAAGAAGGGCTCGATAGAGTCTCTCGACCACGAGACTCTGTTCACTATCCAGCGTTTCTTCGAGAACAATCTGAACGTGTCTGAGACATCGAGAAAGCTCTTCGTACACAGAAATACTCTCGTTTACAGACTTGACAAGATAAAGAAGCTCACAGGACTCGACCTGAGAGAATTCGACCATGCCATTATCTTCAAGATAGCGCTCATGGTCAAGAAATATCTCTCCGCAGACCCTGTGAAGTTCTGATAAGACCGACATATCATACGAGGCGGAATCACCCTCCGCCTCGCGTGTTGTTTTCGCAAAAACAGATCGCTGCGCTCGAGACTGGGGCGCGTCTGTCGGAGTCAGCTATGACCGCTGTATAGCGCGCATCAATGCGTGCCTTTGGGCGGTCAATCGTTGCATCGTGCAACGACCCTCCGGCTCCTTCGTCGCCACCTCCCCGTGTTCGGGGAGACACCCGACACCCGCTTCTTTTCGGAGGCGACGCAGCAAGGAAGCTGCGGCAGTTTCGCCCAAGAGCGCGCAATGATGCGCGCATAAAAGCGAAACGAAAAGGAAGGCAAAAGCGACTCGCTTCGCATTTGAATATGTAAGTCTGTGCTTTTATTTGTACGTCATCTTGTATTATGCCAAATGTGTAAAGTTTTTTGGAAAGGGGTCTGCTGAAGGTTTCTTTTATCGCCGCATCCTTGCGGCGTTCTGGAAACCTTCTGTACGACATCCTGTCGTAGGGGATAACCTTTTGTTCACGGCAGAAAGCCGTGCAGTAAATTTCCAAAAGACCGCAGGAGGCGGTCAATAAAGAAATTTCCGACACAAGAAAGGTTTCCCCCAATCTAAAGCGTCAGCGATAAAGATCTCAGGAGTAAGTTAATGGTAGAATTAAAGAATGTTGACGTTCACTATGTGGACGGCGCAAAGGGCGGAGTTGACGCCCTGAACGATGTGAATATCCGTATAAACGATGGCGAATTCGTATTCATTGTCGGCGACAGCGGCGCGGGCAAGAGCACGCTTTTAAAGCTTCTGACCCGTGAGATACAGCCGACAGGCGGACGCGTGTTCGTGAACGGATACAATCTGTTAAAGCTGAAAAACCGCAAGCTCCCGTATTTCAGGCGTTCGCTCGGTATGATATTCCAGGATTTCAGACTCATACCGACGCTTACCGTTTATGAAAACGTGGCGTTTGTTCTTCGTGTTATAGACAAATCCAAGAAATATATAAGACAGCGTGTTCCGTATGTTCTCAACCTTGTAAAGCTGAACGACAAAGCGAAGGCATATCCCGGACAGCTCTCCGGCGGCGAGCAGCAGCGTGTGGCTATTGCCCGCGCTTTTGCGTGCGACCCGAAAATAATCATAGCGGACGAGCCCACCGGTAACATCGACCCCCGCCTTTCATACGAGATAGTCGAGCTTCTGCAGGATATAAACGAGTGCGGAACGACCGTCATAATGGTAACTCATAACCACGACCTTGTGAAATATTTCGGGGGACGCATAATCAACCTGAAAGACGGAAGCGTCGCTTTTGACGGATGCATAGAAGGAGAATGAACAGTTAATGAGAATGTCTAATTTTGGCTATCTCGTAAGACGCGGGATAGGCTCGGTATTCAAAAACACGATGATGTCAATAGCAAGCTTCAGCGTATTGCTGGTATGCCTGCTGCTCATCGGACTTTCCGTCATAGTCGCTCTGGATATAAACATAATAATGACAAATATCGAGGACAGGAACGAGATAGAAGTGTTCGTCTATGACGACGTCACCGACGCGGTGCTCACGCATATATCCGACGCTGTCAGCAGCAACCGCAACACCGCAAGCGTCAAGTTCTACTCAAAAGACGAGGCGTGGGCAGATTATCAGGAGAAAATGCCGCAGTTCAAGGAGCTCTACGCGAGCCTCCCGAGAAATCCGATGCCCTATACGTTCAGAGTCACCGTAAAAGATATCAAGTCGATATCCGATACCGCCGCAGAGCTCCAGACAATAGAAGGCGTCGAGAAAGTGACCGCGCCCTATAACTTTGCGTCAGCACTTGTTGATATCCGCTCTACGCTGTCGATAATCGCCGGAGCAATGCTTATAGTTATGACGGTGACAAGCGTCATTATCATCTACAATTCTATCAGAAGCAGCGTTTTCACGCGCAAAAAAGAGATAAATATCATGAAGGTGGTCGGCGCGACCAACTCGTTCGTAAAGATACCGTTCTTCATTGAGGGAACATTCATCGGAATAGTCGCAGGCGCAGCGGCGTGGATACTCACAAAGCTGACCTACGAAGCGATAGTAAGGCTCTTTGAGGGCGATATAACAATATGGCAGGTGTTCGGACTTGTGAACATAATACAGTTCGACAGCATCACATGGTACGTGCTCGCCGCGGACTGCCTGCTCGGAGCTATCCTCGGAGCAGTCGGAACAACGTTCAGTACCGGAAAATATGTAAAGGTCTGATAAAATGACAAAAAAACGAATAAATAAGATCAGAAGCGCGGCGGTCTCCGCAATACTCAGCGCAGCGGTCATCATATCCGGCCAGCCTCCGCTCACGGAACCGCTCATATCTTACGCGGATACACAGGCCGATCTTCAGAAGAAGATAGACGACGCCGACGCAAAGATAAAAGAACTTGAAAAGAAGATCAAGGAAGCGGATTCCGGTATAGCCGCAAACGCCGAACAGCAGAACATCTACTGGGATTATATCACCACAACTCAGACAAAAATAGACCTTGTAAATGAGAAAGTGGCGGCAAAGCAGGAAGAGATCAACCAGAAGGAAAACGAGATAACGCTCAAAGAGGCGGAGATAGACGCCGCCCAGCTGCTCATCGACGATACCGACAAGAAAATACATGACACAGAGCTCCAGATAAGCGACCTTGAAACGCAGAACGCTCTCAACCTCGACAAATGCTGCTCTATGATCCACGCAATGTACATAACCGGATCTGACGATTATCTGTCGATACTCGCCGGATCGTCCGATTTCTACGACATTTTTGTCCGCAGCGAAGTCACTGAGAGCATAAATCAGCAGAATCTCGATTTCATGAACCAGCTTCTCAGCGACATACATAAGCTTGAAGACGTCAAGGACGACCTCGGCAAGACCAAGGACAAGCAGAAGCAGGACAAGCAGAAGCTCGAAGACGACAAGAATGCTCTTGTAAAACAGCGTACCGATCTTGAAGACGCCAAGACCGAGCTCGACGAGCAGGTCAAGTACTATAACGACCTCAACAGCGGTTATTGGGGCAAGTATAACACATATTCGGCACAGATACAGGACCTCAAGGACCGTCAGGCCAACTATCAGCAGCAGAAGAAGATAACCCAGGCGGACAGAGAAAAGGCTCAGAAAGAACTCGAAGAAGAGATCCGTCAGGCAGAGCTCCGTGCAAAGCGCAATACGGTATATGATACCGGCGAATGGGCATGGCCGCTCGATCTGCACTTCCACCTGATAACCACATACTTCGGATATGACTCATGGAGAGGCGGAAATCACGGCGGTATAGACATCGGAAACAGCGGTATCATGGGTGCGAATATCTACGCTTCAAAGGGCGGAGAAGTCATCGTCGCAAAGACCACCTATGTTCCGGGCAAAGACTATGGAATGTATGTCGTTATCGATCACGGAAACGGCTATCAGACTCTTTACGCGCATTGCAGCGCACTGTATGTCAAGGTCGGCCAGGAAGTTAATAAAGGCGACTGCATAGCGGCAGTAGGCTCGACAGGCTGGTCCACCGGCGCGCATCTGCACTTTGAGGTGCGCAAGGACGGCGTAAGACAGGATCCGTTCAACTATGTTAAACTGCCCACAGTCTGAAAACTTACTGTCAGATACCCAAAACGCCGCTCCGCAAAGAAAAAATACTCCTCTCTTTTGGGAGTGACAGAGCGGAAGAAAACAAGGATATGTTATGAATAAAAAAATATCACTCGGCATAGCCATAAGCATAGCGGCTATCGCCTGCGCGGTGACGTTCGTCATAACGATGACCGTCTCGCTCAACAACTACAACGGCAAGATCGCCAATGTCCAGCAGCGTGAAGAGATATACACAAAGCTGCAGGAGATCGACTCTTATGTGCGAAACTACTCGCTGTATGAGATAAACGAAGAAGAAATGAAAAACGGCGTATATTCGGGATATCTGACCTGTATCAAGGATCCCGGCGCCAAGTACTACACCACAGACGAATATTACTACAAGACACGTTTTGAGAGCGGAAGAGTAGTGAGCCTCGGATTCGTGTTCGAGAAAGAGAGCAGCGGATATATACACATCACAAACGTATATGACGGCTCCCCTGCCGCAGCAGCCGGAATACTCGCGGGCGACGACATAATCTCAGTCGAGGGTGTGAGCGTACTTGAGCTCGGATACGACGCGGCAAGCGAACAGCTCCGCTACGGCGACGAAGGCACAAAGCGCAGATTCGTGATACGCCGCGCCGGAGAAGAGACCGAATACAACCTGACAAGAACGTCCTTTGATATTCCCACACTCGACGCGGTGCTGCTCGATAACGGGATCATCTGCTTCACGTTCTCGTCGATAAACGCTGCGACCGGAAAGAAGATGCAGGAGCTCCTTGAAGCATATTCCTCAACGCAGGCTACGGGCTATATCTTTGATCTGAGAGGCGTTTCGAGCAATGTATATTCGTCGGTGTCGGAAATATTGACGCCGTTCATAAGCCCCGGAGAAGTTGCATTGGCCGTTTATAAGAATAATTCGACAAAAATCGTGGCGGAAACGGACGGCGGGGACTTTACAAAACTGCCGATAAGTATTATAATAGATGAAACGACCGCCGGCTCCGCAGAACTTATCGCGGAAGCTCTCCGCGACAAAGGAAACGGACATACCGTCGGAGAAAACACCTCCGGCTACGGCACTCTCCGCGAAACAAGAACGTTCAACGACGGAACGGCTATCGAGATCTCGGTCGCAGTGATTCGCCCTTCGGCAGAAGAGGGAATGTACAACGAGACCGGTATCGCTCCGGAATTCGCGGTCGAATACGACGGTCAGAGAGAGACAAACCCCACAAATTACGCATCTACCGAGGATGCTCAGCTCAAAAAAGCAGTCGAGGTCATAAGCAGCAAGGCGGCGGCAGCCGCGGAAAACGCAGCGGAGACATCAGCACCCGAACAACAGTAAAAATAACCAATATCAGATTATTTGTTTCTGTCTCCCCCGCCGGAGGCGGGGGAGACAGAAACGTAGATCCTGATTTCCGGTAAAATAGCAGAATTTTATATACAAGAAAGGAATTATCACCATGGCAGCTAAACAGACAGTATTGACACAGGAAGGACTTGAAGCGCTCGAAGCCGAGCTCGAAAACCTCAAGACCGTCAAAAGAAAAGACATCGCCGAGAAGATCAAAGTAGCCCTCTCGTTCGGAGACCTTTCCGAAAACTCCGAATACGATGAAGCCAAGAACGAACAGGGTATTATCGAAGCTCGTATAGCTGAGATAGAAGCTACCCTCAAAAATGTCGTTATAATCGACTCCGACAGCCTCACCACCGAGCACGTTCAGCACGGTAACAAGGTAATAGTCAAGGATATCGAGGAAGATGTAGAGCGCGAGCTCCGTATCGTAGGCTCGAAGGAGGTAAACGTAAAGCAGGGCAAGATATCCGACGAATCGCCTATCGGCAAGGCTCTGCTCGGCCATAAGAAGGGCGACATAGTTGACGTTGAGACTCCCTCCGGCATTCTCCAGTTCGAAGTGCTTGAAATAAGCAAGTGAGAAAGATTTTTCGCTTCGCTTGAGACGCAGGGAGAAAAGGGGAATGGGACCCCATTTCTGTACGCAGAAATGAGGTTCCCTCCCCGCACCCCTCCACACCCTCACCCTCCTGAAAGACGGCATGATATATTAAAAACAAGTAAAAGGACGTAAATTTATGGCAGAAGAAATTACAAATGTTGAGCTGACCGAGGAAGAAGAACTCGCCAATCTCTCGGAACAGCACAGAATAAGAATAGAAAAGCTGAATAAGCTCAAAGCCGACGGCAAGGACCCGTACACAATAACAAAGTTCGATGTTTCACATCTTGCTAAAGATATAAGAGACAATTTCGACGAGCTCGAAAATAAGGACGTCTGCATTGCAGGCCGTGTAATGAGCCGCCGTATTATGGGTAAGGCAAGCTTCGCGGACGTTCGCGACGCTTCCGACAGAATGCAGATATATGTTCGCATTGACGAAGTAGGAAAAGACCGCTTCGATGAATTCAAAACATGGGATCTCGGCGATATTGTAGGCGTTACCGGCTATGTGTTCAAGACAAAGACCGGAGAGATCTCCGTTCACGCAAAGAGCATAGAGCTGCTCTCGAAGTCGCTGCTCCCGCTTCCCGAAAAGTGGCACGGCCTCAAAGACAAGGAAGAGCGCTACAGAAAACGCTATCTCGACCTTATCGCAAACCCCGAGATAAAGGATACGTTCGTAAAGCGCTCGCTTATCCTCAAAGAGATACGCAGCTATCTTGACGGTCTCGGATATATCGAGGTGGATACGCCAATACTGCTCCCGCTGGAGATAGGCGCGGCTGCAAGACCTTTCAAGACGCACCACAACTCGCTCGACATTGATATGTACCTGCGTATAGAGACCGAGCTCTGCCTGAAAAGACTTATCGTCGGCGGCTTCAACAAGGTCTATGAAGTAGGCCGCATCTTCCGCAACGAGGGCATGGACGCCACGCACAATCCCGAGTTCACATCAATAGAAATGTATCAGGCATACACCGACTATTTCGGAATGATGGATATAATCGAGAACCTCTACCGCACGGTAACGCTCAAAATATGCGGAACCGACACTGTCCCCTATCAGGGCAAGGAAATTGCTGTCGGAAAGCCGTGGGAGCGCCTCACAATGATCGAGGCGGTAAAGAAGTACGCGGGAGTGGATTTTGCAGACTGGACAGACGACGAGACAGCGAGAAAGGCTGCCGCAGAAAAGCACGTCGAGCTTGAAAGCAAGACCGCTACAAAGGGAGAAGTCCTTATAGCCTTCTTTGAGGCGTTTGTTGAGGAAAACCTCATACAGCCCACGATAATATATGATTATCCCGTAGAAAACTCGCCGCTCGCAAAGAGAAAGCCGAAAGACCCGATGTTCACCGAGCGCTTTGAGTATTTCATCAACGGCACCGAATTCGGCAACGCATTCTCCGAGCTGAACGACCCGATAGACCAGCGCGAGCGCTTCGAGAAGCAGGTAGCAGCAAAGCGCGCTCAGGGCGGAAACGACGCTCAGGTCGATGACGACTTCATCACTGCGCTCGAATATGGCCTGCCGCCTACCGGAGGACTTGGCTTCGGTGTGGACAGACTCGTTATGCTGCTCACCGACAGCGCTTCCATCCGAGATGTGCTGCTGTTCCCCACGATGAGACCGGAGAAAAAATAAGAAAAAAGGTGTGACCCGTCTGAGTCGCACCTTTTGTTTTATTCCGTTTCCTCGTCGTTGTAATCGTCGAGCTCAATGTAAATATCTCCGGTATCGTCGAGCAGGGGCGTAACGGAAACACCGCCGTTCACGGTATTTGTCGCAATGATATAATTCACGCCGGTCTCGTTATCACGGATTATCCTTGTTTCTACAAGTCCGAAGCTCTGGACCGATTTCTCGGTGAATCTTTCAGGCTGTTTTTCCTTGTTATCAAATATTCCCATTTTATTCTCCTTTGTTGTTTTTTCCGACTATCAGCTCCATAGCATAAGGGAGCTTCTCTATCTCTTTGCAGAATTCTCTCCATTCGGGAAGCCTGTGGTTCTTTCTCTGCGAATAGATAGTCTTCAATGCGCGGTAGTTAGTCGTAAGACGCGCCGTGAGCTCGAAGCCGCAGGGATTGCTGTACAGAAGTCTTAGGTAATCCTCGGGGTCCTGTGTTTCGTTGTAACGGTCTTTGAGTTCGTTCATTATCTCTATCATGCGCGGATCAACGTATTTGCAGTACTGTTTCGAGAGGTCGAACTTTGCGATCCTGTGCATTGTGGACTGGCTGGACACAAATTCGAGGAAACGGTATCTTTCCGCTTCTGTCCACGCTTTTACGGTGAATGTGAGATCGAATGCAACGCGGATGCCGGTCATGAACTGGTCATGACCTTCTCCCTTTCCGGACTGCGCAAGGCTTACTATGCGGTCGGTGATATCGCCGTTTACGGAACCGGTATCTACCGCCATGGGATATTTACTTGCCTTGAAGCTTTCTTCAAGGTCATATACTTTGATGTTTTCTATCTTCATTATACTGCCTTTCTGTAAAACGGAGCAGTTACTTGCCGCCTGAAATGCGAAGCAAGTAAAGTTTTTTGGAAAGAAAGAGAGGGGTTTGGGGAGAGAGAGGAGAACCTTTTTTTCAAAAAAGGTTTCCTCTCTCTCCCCAACTCTCAAACGAAGCGACCAAATCTCTTATTCCTGTAACATGAACATATTGTAGATAACGCGGATAGCTTCTTCGAAATCCTCTTCTCTGATACCGATGATGATGTTGAGCTCGGAGGAACCCTGATCTATCATCTTGATGTTGATGTTAGCGTGCGAGAGCGCCGCGAAGATGCGGGTAGCTGTACCCTTTGTCGCCTTCATTCCGCGCCCGACTACCGCGATAAGTGCGATGTCGTCGTCTATCTCGATGTGGTTCGGATTTGAAACTTCCTTTACGCGCTCGACAAAATCCGGATGCTTTTTAAGATCATCTCTGTCGATGATAAGGTTCATCGTGTCGATGCCGGTCGGGATATGCTCGAAGTTTATCTTCTCAACGTCCATAAGCGTTAGGATACGGCGCAGGAAGCCTATCTCGGAGTTCATCTCGTCCTTTTCGATGCAGACTGCGCTGAAATTCTTCTTTCC